>JAJZTV010000049.1 GCA_021847385.1 Pseudomonadota bacterium
TGGATGGCGTCGATGGTGTAACTGCCAAGACCGGGGATACCGAAGAACGACTCCAGAATCAGGCTACCGAGAAACAGGCGCGGGATCACCACCACGGCACCGGTGAGGATGGGGATCATCGCGTTGCCCAAGACATGGCGGAACAGCACGGCACGCTCGGACAGGCCCTTGGCCCGGGCGGTGCGAACGTAGTCCTTGTGGATCTCTTCCAGAAACAGCGTGCGGTAGAACCGGCTGGAGTCGCCCAGGCCGGAAACCACCCCGACCAGGACCGGCAGCAGCAGAAACTTGATACCCGCCCAACCCAGCTCGTAACCGGACACCGGCACCCAATGCCAGAGCTTGCCCAAGAGGTACTGACCGCCGATGATGTAGAACAGGCCCGAGATCGACATCAACACGACGCACAACACCACGCCGGCGAAATCGAGATAGGTCGCGCGAAAGAACACCATGACCAGAGCGAAGCTGATGTAGGCCATGAGCCCAAGCAGGAAGGTCGGCAAGGCGATGGCCAGGCTGGGCCACATGCGTATGCCGATCTCGCGGGCGATGTCGCGGCCATCGTCGGCCTGACCGAACGAGAAGGCAAACAGCTTGAGCGATTTGTCGACGAACAGGGTATCGCTGACTTTGCCTAGGCCCTGCTCCGCCCGATTGAAGAACAGCGGTTTGTCATAGCCATGCTCGGTCTTCCAACGCTCGATCGCCTCCGGCGTGACATGCTTGGCCCCGAGATGAATGCGCGCCATATCGTCCGGGGTATTGACCACGAAGAACAGCGCGAAGGTAAGCAGGTTGACCCCGATCAGGATCGGAATGGCATAGAGGATTCGGCGAACGATGTAGGCCAGCATGGAGAGGCATCATACCAATGGACTCTAGCCGTCACCATGCCCCGCACCTGCCACTGCCGATCGGCGCATTGCACGCGCAGGCCAATGCCGGAAATATCGACTGCGACAGAAACTGCCCAAAAACGATGGAGACCGCGAGGCAAGACTGGCTGCGGCCATGCGCAGCCGCAGCCATGACTCAACCCTTGGCCGCCGCCTGCTGCCGCCGCCGATAGGCGCGCACCGCCGGCACGGCCGCCGCCAGCAAGACCAGCCAGCCGGCAAACAGCGGCCACCATATCGGCCGGTTCCATCGGCTTTGGTAGCCGATGCGTTGTGCCGGCTCCACTCGCCGATACTTCAAGGTGTTGTTGGCCATCAGATTGGGTTTGCCATTTTTCACCCAGGCGTGGCGCAAGCCGAAATTCTTGGGGAAGTAGGCGAAGACCCAAGGCGCATCGTTACGGACGATATCGACCATGCGGTCGATCACGGCTTGACGCGCCGGGCCGTTGGCCATGTCTTTCATCTGCACGAACAGCCGGTCGAACTCGGGGTTGGCGTAGTTGGCCGCATTCTCGCCGTTCTGGCCCACCTTCCGGTTCGGCCCGTAGAGTAGGAACAGGAAATTCTCCGGGTCGGGATAATCGGCGTTCCAACCCCATTCGAAGATCTGGGCATTGCCCTTGAGCATCTTGTCCTGGAAACGGTTGTAATCGGTGGCACGCACCACCAGTTGCACGCCGAGCTTGTCGAACTGCTTGCGATACCAGTCGAGCCGGCTCTTGGCCTCGGGCCCACTGGCCATGGTATCCAGGTAGAGCGTAAGCGGCTTGCCGGTGCGTGCCTCGCGGCCATCGGGATACCCCGCCTCGGCCAGCAAGCGTTTGGCGTCGTCGATGCTGCGACGGACAGCCCGGCCGTTCTGCCAACGGTAGACCACCGGGTCGATCCCCGCCTCGCCCTCGCGATAGCCATAAATACCCGGTGGCAACGGCCCCTGAGCCGGAATGCCGCGGCCGTTGAGGAAGATGGAGATGAACTCCTCATAGTCCAGCGCGATGGAGATCGCCTGGCGTAATTTGCGTGCGGATTCGTTCAAGCCGCCCAAGCTCGGGTCGCGCATATTGAAGCCGACATACCAGATCGAAGTGCGCACCGCCGTGGACAGTGCGATCCCCCGTGCACGCATCTCGGGCGAAAGGTCGGGCTGACCATCGGGGCCGATGCGGATGGCCTGGTCGAAGGTGTCGGAACTGATACCCGAGAGGTCATAGTAGCCCTGGAGGAATTTAGTCCAATAGGGGATGTCCTCCTTCTCCAGCCCATAGACCGCCTCGTCGATCAGCGGCAGCCGCTTGCCGGCATCCGCCAACAAGCCCTCGGCACGGTCGCCGGGCTCACCCTCGGCGGGATAGAAGTCCGCGTGATAATGGGGATTGCGCACCAGGCGCATGACCCGATTCGGGTCGTTCTCGGCCAGATAGAATGGGCCGGTGCCGACCGGCTGCCAATCCAGGCTGAAATTGCGCTCGGCCATGCCCGGCTGGCTGTAAAAGCGTTCGGCCTCGGCCGGCACCGGCGCGAAGAAGGGCATGGCCAGCCAATAGGCGAATTGCGGGTACTTGCCCTTGATCTTGATCCGGTAGGTATAACGATCCACCGTCTCGGCCCCAGCCAGGGGATAGCGATCGAGATCGAGATAGCCCTCGCGCGGCAGGTCTTTCACGGCCTTGGCCAAAATCGCGCCATAGTCCTTGAGGCCGACGATATATTCGCTCATCAAGCCGAAGATCGGCGAACTCAGGCGCGGATTGGCCAAGCGCTTGATCTGATAAACATAGTCGGCTGCGGTCAACTCGCGGCTGGCCACATCCTTGAAATCGGCGAAGCGCTCGACCCGCTTCAGTGCCTCCGGTTCGATCGGCACATAACGCGCGCTGCCATCCGGCCGTCGGGCAAAGCATGGATGCGGCTGGTAGCGAATGCCGGGCTTGATCTGGATTTGATAGACGGTATAGGCAACGGCCTCGGCCGGCGCCGTTTCGGGCACGGCTCGACCATCTGCGGCGTGATAGCTGACCGCGGGCATGGCCTTTGCCGTCAGCGGCTCCAGCTCGTAGGGGCGCTTGAGGTAGTGATATTGCAGCGGCGGTTCGTAGATTTGGCCGGTGAATACCGCCTCGTTCTCGCTGTAGGAACGGGCGGGGTCGAGGTGTTTCGGGCGCTCGGAAAAGGCCGAATAGAGAATGTTTTTGCTCGCCTGGCCGGCCGGATAGGGGCTGTTGACCGGGCCGTTGCAAGCGGCCAGCAGCACGGCAAGTAGAAATGACCAGGCACGCATGACAGCAAGTGTAAAGAAGAAGAAATGCGCCGTCACGGTATAATGCCGGCCTGATTGCTCTCCACAGAACAAAGGGAACAGAACCATGGGCTTTCTCGCCGGCAAGAAAATCCTCATTACCGGTTTGATCAGCAACCGTTCCATCGCCTATGGCGTGGCCCAGGCCTGCCATCGCGAAGGCGCCGAACTGGCCTTCAGCTACCAAGGCGAGCGCGCCCGCGATCGCGTGGTCGAATTCGCCAAGGAATTCGGCAGCGACCTCACCTTCGACTGCGACGTCTCCAGCGACGAGCAGATCGAGGCCCTGTTCGCCGGCCTGGCCAAGCGCTGGGACGGCCTCGACGGCATCGTCCACTCCATCGCCTTCGTGCCCAAGCAGGCCCTGGCCGGCGACTACCTGGAAAACGTCAACCGCGAGAACTTCCGCATCGCCCACGACATCTCCAGCTATTCCTTCACCGCCCTGGCCAAGGCCGGCCTGCCCATGATGCAGGGCCGCAACGCCGCACTCTTGACCATGACCTACCTCGGTGCCGTCCGCTACGTGCCGCACTACAACGTCATGGGCCTGGCCAAGGCCAGCCTGGAGACCTCGGTCTACTACCTGGCCTCCAGCCTCGGGCCCAAGGGCATCCGGGTCAACGGCGTGTCGGCCGGCCCGATCAAGACCCTGGCCGCCTCCGGTATCTCCGACTTCAACAAGCTGCTGGCCTGGGGCGAGAACAACTCGCCGCTGCGCCGCAACGTGACCATCGAAGAGGTCGGCAACACCGCCGCCTTCCTGCTGTCCGACCTGGCCTCCGGCATCACCGGCGAGATCACCTATGTCGATTCCGGCTTCAACAGCACGGCCGGCTTGGCGGTGGAAGAATGACCCGCTAACAGAGCTTCATAGCAAGCCGGCCACGTGCCGGCTTTTTTATCTCTATGTTATTGAACTTCGATCTTACCCAGACCCTCGCCGTCGCCCTGCTCTTCATCTGGACCGGCTTCGTCCGCACCGGCCTGGGTTTCGGCGGCGCGGCGTTGGGGCTGCCCTTGCTGCTGTTCATCGAGCCGCAACCGCTGCTCTGGCTACCGATCATCGGCAGCCATCTGCTGTTTTTCTCCGGTTTGACGCTACGTACCCGGCTGCACAATGTCGATTGGCGCTATCTCGGCCGCTCATCGGCGTATATCGTGCCGGCTGCGATCGTCGGCGTGTTCGGCCTGGTCAACCTGCCCACCGCCTGGCTCAATATCGCCATCTATTCCATCACCCTGTTCTACGGCTTCATCTGGCTACTCAATCGCGCCATCGAAAGCCATTCGAAATGGGTGGACAGGCTGCTGCTGATCCTCGGCGGTTATATCGCCGGCACCTCGTTGACCGGTGCGCCGCTCATGGTCGCGGTCTATATGCGCAACGTCGACAAGACCAAACTGCGCGACACCCTGTTCGTGCTCTGGTTCGTCCTGGTCAGCATCAAGATGGCGACCTTCATCGCCCTCTCGGTCGACCTGCATCTGCTCGCCGCACTCAGCCTGTTGCCGACTGCGGCCATCGGCCACTACATGGGTCTGCGCGCACACGAGGCCATCACCCGCAATGACCTCTTATTCAAGCGCTGGATCGGCGGCGGCTTGGTCGTCGTCAGCACCTTTGGCCTGCTCGGCCACCATAGCTGATCGTCATCCACAGCAAGGAGATTCTCATGAAGCGCATCGCCTATCCAATCGCACTGTTCGCCGCCACCCTGCCAGCAATGGCTGGCAGACCATGGACATCGCCATCACGACAATGTGCCGCAGCAACTGCAACTTGATGCCGGCAAGCCGTGGAAGATCGATGTCCCGCTGCGGCAGGCCATGGACAACATCAACGGGGCGATGAAACAGGCCTTTCCGCGTATCCACGGCAACATGTTCACTCAAGCGGATTATCGAAAACTGGGCGAGGTCGTGGACAAGGAGATCGCCTATGCCGTGGCCAATTGCAAGCTGGAGCCCAGGGCCGACGCCATGCTGCACCTGGTCATCGCCGAACTGAGCGCCGGCGCCGAGGCCATGCGGGGCAAGGGCAAGCCCTCCCGCCACGACGGCGCGGTGAAGGTGATCGAGGCGCTGCATGCCTACGGCCGCCACTTCCAGCATCCGGGTTGGGTAGCGACCGGCGGCAAGTAAGGCAATCAAAACAAAACGGCCGGTTCAACCGGCCGTTTTGCATTCGCTTAGCCAATCATTCCCACTCAATTGTTTCCGGTGCCGTAAAACCCGTATGGGCGCTAGCTTTTTGTGTTCTGATCACTACAGTTTACCGTCACTTATACCGTCAAAAAATATGCGCTTTTGCTGGCGCGGGAGATGGACTCGGTTTGCGCGGCGACTATTCCAGCCCATCAATCGTCAACTATCGCTGATATCTGCGAAGGCGCTCATTTTGAAAAAGTTCATCGAATCGTAGCTCAGCTACGACTGACCGAGTTCAAACAAAACCTGCCGCTTCCGTAGAAAGGGCCAATACTCGCCATTCGTCATTCATCCTCTCCTCGTTCCTGACGCCGCCAGGCGTCCAGGAACTCAGATACCTCAGGCGAGCCCCCAGCGACGGAGACTTCTTCCGCGCGCCGCCGGAACTCAGCCACGTTCATCAATCGCTCCAGACCCTTTACTTGAGCCCTAGTCGTCCGCCTTGCCACAAGGTCTCCAAGCCCGCCGAGGCCCTGGCTCCAACCATGGGAGGTGAAGGCAGCAGCAAATTTCTTGAGCCCCGCGTCGCTCGCCAAGTGGGATGCCGTCCACTCTTTCACCGCCGCACCTTCGTCGTTAGCCAAGTCACACCAGCGATAAAGCAAGTATGCCAAGTCCTGACACCCGAATAATGCACCGTTTTTCGCGGCTTCCGCGACCCGGTCGCCAAGCAGTTTCCGTAGCGCCCCTGCATCAGCGGCCGTCGTCAGGCATTTTTCTTCTGGCTCCGGTGCGTTTCCCTCGCGCGGATGGTAGTCGGTCCAGGCGGAATCAGCGAAGCTGGCCAACCACCCTAAGGATGCTGACTGGCAGGCTGCGACATACACCGCCGACCTTTCATTGAGCGAAAGGCGGTTTCTGGTCAGGCTGCGCAATAGCCAGTGCAGGCACAAGTCATTGCTGGCCATGCTGAAGCCCCCGCCACGGTCTTCTTCGACATTGATTTCATCTGCTACTTCGAAGAGTGCCGTAAGCAGTGGCAGGACATGAGCTTGGTCAACCTTTTCAGCATGCAGGTTCAGCTCATCAAGTATCACTGCCGCCTTGGTACCGCCTGAGGGCCTGGTAACGGTTACGGCCCTTCGTAATTCGGCCGCAACGAATTCGGGGTCAGAAGCCTTGGCGATGAGGGCATCCAACTCAGTCGCGGAAAGTACCTCGGTGCCAATCGCAAATCGGAAGTAGGCATCGAAATGCGATGACGAACAAACACGCCGTTCAGCAGCCCACTGACGAGCGAAGTCTGCTCCGTAATGCATGTTGCTCCAGACAGACTCCAATACCGGAAAGATCCTCATCAACGTCCTGCGAAGCCGTTCGCGCTGAACGCCTTCGGATGAGCGAAGCAGCAAATCCTCATATTCCTCGGCCCGGGCTCTCCCATCATCCCGTTCGTTCCTCGCCAAATTACACAGCCGGTCCTTGCTTTGCCGAATCGCGCGATAAATGTCCGGGTGAAGAAGCCTCAGTACCTCCAAAGCGATAAAGTCCGCCGGATCGACCTCGCCTGCTACCGCTGGCCAAGTCACAGCCAGCGAGTTTGTGAACCGCGCCACGTCTCGCGGGGTACGCATTTCGGGCGCCACACCTTCGTAAAAGAGATTCATGAACCGGAGTACGCGGTCCTCTGGCAACTCGCCACAGATTGAGCCAATCTGTGCAAGAAGATGCCTATGAACATCGGTGGCCATCGGCTCCGGCAACTCGAATGCCGCCTGAACGATCTTCTCCAGGTAGTGCGGTCCCTCCGAAGGAAAACGTTCGCTCACGATCTTCTCGGCGAGTTGTCGGTCGTACACGAGCAGGTACATGACATTCGGCAAGCGACCGACAGACTTCACCAGCCGAAAAATCAGCAGGGCCTCGTCTGGGGAAAGCCGATCAATGTCATCGATGACGACCAAGAAGCGTCGAGGCTGCTCAGCGAGCGCTTTCGAAAGTTCCACATGCAGCTTTTCTACGCCCTCTTCCTGCTGGATCAGCCCACCGAGCCATTCCATGGCACCGCCGGCCACGCCCCCGACACCGCCAGCGCCTGCAAGGTCAGCCGCGCCACCCAGGACCGCCCCAGCCTTCAGGAGACGAGCGCCAAGCTTTGGAAGGGAGTTCTTCAGTTTCTCTCCCAGGGTCGGAGACAATCCTGCATATAGTTCTCGGAAGAAGGCCAACGCAAGCGCCTCCTCACCTCGGAACCACCAGCACGTAAAATCGATGACCGCAATCTCCCCGGCTTGTACTGATCCATCGAGATGGTGACGGATGAGGTTCAAGGCGCTGCTCTTGCCAGAGCCCCAAGGTCCGTTCAATGCGATGACGGACCCTGTCGGGGATTTGATCTTGAGGATGCTTTTCGCCAAGGCCGCGGCAAATGGATCAATCCCGAAGCGGTCTTCCGATGGCACCGATATGGGCTGGTCATTGTGCGAAAAGTCATTCACGGTCGGTACCCGTTTCAGGAAATGTTCTGGTCATCGGGCTGCCTTTCAAAGAAGAAGCAATCTGGGAGCATGGCGGGCGCGATGTAGTCAATGTCCTTGGCCGACACCCCGCAGGCGAAAAAGGTGTCGCGCCAGTGACGTACCACGTCGACGAGCCGATCGATCTCCGCATGCGCCTCTTCCGCAGACAACCCGAAACGTCCCGCCTGCGACAGTAGGTTGTAGATACTGGCGGTGCGGCCGTAGTTGCCAACGGTCAGCGCCAGATCGCGCCGCTCCAGGCTGACTACGGGCGCGGGTACCAGGTCGTAGGCTGGCGACAGCCGCCATCCCTTCTGCCTACGCAGCATCGCATGGTTGCGCGGATGATCGTCGTTGTTGGTTACGGCAGCGTTGAAGACCATCCGCCTGAACAGTTCGGCACAATCGGCCTCGGGCTTGTCGGACCAGCGGCGCAGGTTGTCCGCCAATAGCGGGTAGGACCAGCGTTCCCGGTCCAGATAGCTGTCGCCGCAATCAAGCACGGTCAGCCCGCTGACGAGGCCGAAGCGCAGGTAGCCCTTGTCGGTGTATTCGCGGTCAAAACGCTGCAACATCAGCACGTCACAGTCGCCAACCGCTTGCAGCCGCGCCTGCGTGACGTTCAAGCCGCAGCGGCGCGCAAGATCGAGCGTCGCGAATTCGATACGCTGTAAATTGCAGCGGTCATCTTTGGCGGGAAACTTGCCGAGCCAAAGAGATTGCGCATCCTCGATCGTGGCCTTTGGTCGCGCACCACCCATGCTGGTGCCAGGATCGAGCTGTTCGAGCAGATGCGCGGCCACCGGCTTCCCCTCTTCGATTGCTTGCGTGGCTGCGATCAGTTCGGCCAGCTGGTGTGTGCGGTTGTACTGGCGTTTGGGCGCGGGCGGTTCAGCCTTCAGCCCGAAGCTCAAGTAACCCGCCCCATCTTGCGGACCGTGCAACAGATAGTCGATCTCCTGCAGGTCGGCAGCGCTGCGTTCGAGTTTGTGCTCGATCACGCGCCGTCCCCAAGCATCGGGGCCGGCGTCTCGCACTGCCCCGGGGATGCCTTTGAGCTGGGTGAACTCGAAGACCTTCTTGGCCAGAGGCAACTGGAACGGGTCGAGTGCAACCGCCTCTTGCCGCTGAAGATAGCGGTCGCCATAGCGAAAGCGCCCGATCTGCGTGCCGTCGGGCAGCGTCTGCACCCGGAGCAGCGCCGCCGTCACCGTCTCCAGGGTGCCGGGGAGCTGAATGTAGATATAGGCTTCGCGCTCAGAAGTCATAGTCGTCGCCCGTCTTCCTCGACTTGCCGACGCGTGTGGGGCGGCGAGATGCTTCAAGCGCCTTGCCGTGCAGATCGGTATCGGGATCGGCGACGGCGTCCAGGGTCTTGTCGAGGCCGAGCGCCCACAGGATGGCGATGCAAACGCCGATCGCGGTGCCTGGCTTGCCCTGTTCCAGCGCGGTGAGGGTATTGCGGTTGATGCTGGCCTTAGCTGCGAGATCGGCCACCGACCAGCCGCGTCGAATCCGCGCGACGCGAATACGCTGGCCCAGCTGGGCGGTCCGCTGGGTTACCTCCATCGGCATCTCGAACTTGCTCATAGGATTAGGCATTATTTGCATCAACGCCTGCCATAGTAGGCGTTGATGACGGATAGCGCAAGCAAAAAGCAGAACAGAATGCTTCCTTTAATGGGCGTTAGCATTATCAATGCCGCATATATTGGGCATATCGTAAACCAACTTCGCATACCCGACCACATTTGTCCTGCAGGAAGAACGTGAGCGGGGCTCCAAAATACCGCAGCCAGCGCCCTATTTGATATTCCATTATTTTGGCACTTGACATACTGATTCCGTTATTTGAGAATTACGCTCAAGAAGAAACGGAGCGGCTGAAATGGCACGACTGAGCATCCAGAGCGAACGGATCAAGCATTTGGTGGAGACCCAGGTCTTGCCATTGCTTTTGGCTGCCGGCAATGTTGCTGCATTGACCAAGCTGCTAAACGACACACTCCAGACTGCTGGCATCGAAGGCAGGCTCCACCCCAACCGACTGCACGCCCTGCTATCGAATGACGTGACCAGGTCGCTAAACGAGGCGACCGTAGACCTGACTGAACAGGCAGCCCGCGTGGCACTCGAAGTCGATCGGACAGTTGCTGAACGGGCTGCAGTAGCCCTGAAAACGCTCCAGGATGAAGCCCTCAGGCTGCGCGCGTTCTCGGCCGACTCCTTAGACGAAATAGCCGAACGCCTGTCCATTCCCCCAGCGCTGGCGGCTCGACTGCTCGGCGAAACACCTAGCACGACCAGAATGGGGGCGACCGGGGCGTTGCGCCCCGCAGGTGCGATTACCATTCGACATGAGCCTCCTGACTGGAGCTACCAGGACACTGCCGTCGCAAGGTGTTTAGACGCCTTCAATAGACGACCTGCCGGCCGGGTCGGACTCGTACTACCAACCGGCGCGGGCAAGACCCGTACGGCCTTGCGAATCGTTCTGGCTATGCTGGGCAAAAATCACGACAGCAAGGCACCAGCGTACTGGGTGACGCATCGGCGCAATCTCCGCGAGCAAGCGTACCGAGAGCTACAAAAGCTCATCGCGGGGCAAGATGATCGCCTCGAAGGCGAACGGCTGGCGGAGCTTGCCAACCGGATCAAGTTCGTCATGGTCAGCGACCTGACGCCGCTGCTCGAAGGCGCAGCGACCCGGCCGGCGCTGATCATCGTTGACGAAGCGCACCATGCTGCCGCGCCTTCGTACCAGCCCGTCTTCGCCAACCCTTGGGCGGCCCCAGTCCTACTGTTGACCGCCACGCCCAATCGAAGCGACCGCCTGCCGATCGGCATCGACGAGATTGCCTTCACGATCACATACCGTGAGCTTGCGGAACGCCGTGCTGTTCTCACACCGAAGTTTCTGGATTTCCCCGTCGACAATTTTGACTGGTCGACAGAGGCCATTGACGATTTGGCAGATTACATAGTCGATCGAACCTCAACGGATTTCACGAAGGTGCTGGTGCTCG
>JAJZTV010000050.1 GCA_021847385.1 Pseudomonadota bacterium
CGGCCACTGCAATGCGGTGTTCAACGCCTACGATGCCCTGTTGCCTGAGATTGCGATCCCGCCGGCGGTGGAGCCGGACCAGGCCACGTCCGCTGCGGATAAACCGCAAGCGCCCGCGATCGAACCCGCTGGCGAGCGCTTGGAGCCGCGCATCGATTTGCAGTTCGATTTGCCCGAACCCAAGCCGGAATCGACCCCCGCGCCTTCGTTCCGTCCGGCCGAACCTCAACCCGCAGCCAAGCCTGAGCCGATCGCCGATTTGACGATTTATCGTACCGAGCCCGACGAGGTGGCGACCATCCCGACTTGGCTGACGCTGGCGATCCCCAGCGAGGAGCGGGCGGACGACATCTTGTTGTCCGCATTGCCTGTGCCGGAAAAGCGCTCCGGTCCGGCGCGCTTTGGCCGCGGCGTGTCGATCGTGTTTTTGTTGTTGCTGATATTGCTTCAGGTCGCGTATTTCGCGCGCAGCGAGTTGGCGGCGTGGCAGCCTATGTTGCGCCCCTATATGGAGGCGGTTTGCGCGCCCTTGCATTGCACCGTGCCGCTGCCGCGCGACCGCGATGCCTTGCGGGTAGAGTCGTCGTCGTTGGAGACCGACCCGGAAAGCCCGGATAGTGCCCGTTTGCGCGTCGCCTTCAGCAATCGCGCCGAGCGCATGATGGATTGGCCGTATCTGGTGTTGACCCTGACCGATGTGCGCGACAAGGCCTTGGCGCAGCGGGTGTTTATGCCGCGCGATTATCTTGCCGGCAAGGGTGTGGGCAAGCCGGGTATCGCACCCAGCCAGGAATTCGAAATTCTGCTCGATCTCAACCTCGGCGGCTTGTCCGCTGCCGGCTACCGGGTGACCCTGGAATACCCCTAAAAATAAGGCGCCTTGCCGCCGCTGGGTGGCCTCCGGTATAGTCCGATCCAGCTATCGTTCCCGCGGGAGAGAACACGCAACGCGTGTCGCCGAAGGCGCAACTCACCCGCAATCGCTCAGGCAAAAGGACCGCGGGAGACGGGCAACTCTGGAGAGCGCTGCCTCAGGCAGCCACCGATGGGGCTAAATCTCTCAGGTACCAGGACAGAGGGGTGCGTGCGAGTGAAGCCGTTCAGGCTTTGAAGCACCACCCTTAATCGTTTCCGGAGCCTGCCTTGCAGACAGTCGTTCAGCGTAATATCACCCGCATGCCGGCCTGGATCCGCCAGAACCTCGGCCGTGAGGTGCATTTCCCGGCCACCCGCCAGGCGGTGCACGGCCAGGGCCTGCACACCGTGTGCGAGGAGGCCAAGTGCCCCAACCGCGGCGAGTGCTGGAGCCGCGGCACCGCCACCTTCATGCTCTTGGGCGACACCTGCACCCGGGCCTGCGCCTTCTGCGCGGTGAAGACCGGCAAACCGACCTGGTTCGATCGCGATGAGCCCAAGCGCGTGGCCGAGGCGGTGATCGGCATGGGCCTCGACTACGTGGTGCTGACCTCGGTCAACCGCGACGACCTCGAGGACGGCGGCGCGGGTTCCTTTGCCGAGACCCTGCGCCAGTTGCGCGAACAGAAGCCGAACATCGGCGTCGAATTCCTCACCCCCGATTTCCGCCATACCCAGGCCAATGCCGTGCGCGTGTTCAACGAGACGCTGGCGAACCTGCCCGACGGCGCCCGGCGCGACCTGGTCTGGGGCCACAACGTCGAAACCGTGCCGCGCCTCTATCGCGAGGCGCGCAAGGGCGCCCAGTACCAGCGCTCGCTGGAACTCTTGGCCCTGGCCGCGCAGCAGCCCGGGGTCGAGGCCAAGTCGGCGTTGATGCTCGGCCTGGGCGAAACCCGGGAGGAAGTGTTGCAAGTGCTGCGCGACCTGAGCGCGGTCGGTGTGGCTCGGATCTCGCTCGGCCAATACCTGCGTCCGTCGCTCGACAACCTGCCGGTGGCCCGCTACGTCCACCCCGACGAATTCGCCGATTACGAGGCGGCCGCGCGCGACCTGGGCTTTGCCTGGGTCAAGGCCGGGCCGCTGGTCAGAAGCTCTTATTACGCCGAAGAAATTCAACAAGGTACCCAACATGGCTGAACTCAAGCAGACTCCGCTCAATGCGAAACACCGCGAGGCCAATGCCAAGCTGGTCGACTTCTCCGGCTGGGAAATGCCGATCCACTACGGCTCGCAGCTTGAGGAGCACCACATTGTGCGCACGGACGCCGGCATGTTCGACGTCTCGCACATGCTGCCGGTCGACATCAAGGGCGAGGGCGCGCGCGCCTTTCTGAAGCGGCTGGTCGCCAACAACGTCGACAAGCTGCAGCACACCGGCAAGGCGCTCTATACCTGCATGCTGCACGAGGGTGGCGGCGTGGTCGACGACCTGATCATCTACTTCATGACCGAGTCCTGGTTCCGCCTGGTGGTCAACGCCGGCTGCGCCGATAAGGACCTGGCCTGGATGGAAACGCAAAGGGACAAGTTCGCGCCCGGCCTGGAGATCACGCCGCGGCGCGACCTGGCCATGATCGCGGTGCAGGGGCCCAAGGCCGCCGAGAGGTTGTGGCAGGCCCTGCCCGGCAGCGAGGAACTGACCCGCCCGATGAAGCCGTTCACCGCCGTGCTGGTCGGCCAGATGTTCGTCGCCCGCACCGGCTACACCGGCGAGGACGGCTTCGAGATCATGCTGCCGGCCAAGGCCGCCGCCTTTTTTTGGCAGGCCCTGCTCGAGGCCGGGGTCAAGCCCTGCGGTCTCGGCGCCCGCGACACCCTGCGCCTGGAGGCCGGCATGAACCTGTACGGCCAGGACATGGACGAGACCACGACGCCGCTGGAATCCGGCTTGGCCTGGACGGTCGACCTCAAGAGCGAGCGCGACTTCGTCGGCAAGGATTCGCTGTTGCGCCTACCGCTCAGCCGCCAGTTGGTCGGCCTGCTGCTATTGGACAAGGGCGTACTGCGCGCCCACCAGCACGTGCATACGAAGGAGGGTGAAGGCGAGATCACCAGCGGCTCGTTCAGCCCGACCTTGAATGCCTCCGTCGCCCTGGCCCGCATCCCGGTCGGCGTCGAGCTGGGCGACGAGGTGGAAGTGGAAATTCGCGATAAACGACTCAAGGCACGTGTGGTGAAATACCCCTTCGTGCGCAACGGCAAGGCTTTGGTTTAAGGAGAAAACGATGAGCATCCCCACCGATCTGAAATACACCAAGTCCCACGAGTGGGCCCGGCTCGAGGCTGACGGCACGGTGACCGTGGGCATCACCCACCACGCCCAGGACCTGCTGGGCGACATGGTCTTCGTCGAGAACCCCACGGTCGGCCGCAAGCTGAGCCAGGGCGAGGAGTGCGCCGTGGTCGAATCGGTCAAGGCCGCCTCGGACGTCTACGCCCCGATCGCCGGCGAGGTGGTGGCGGTGAACGGCGACCTCGAGGCTAGCCCTGAGGGCATCAACAAGGACGCCTACGGTGCCTGGATGTTCAAGCTCAAGCCCGACAACGCCGGCGACCTGAACGGCCTGCTCGACGCCGCCGCCTACCAGGCCCACGTGGAATCCGAAGCCCATTGACCCGTTAGGAGTGTGGCGTTGGGAGCGAGGAGTAATATGGTGCTCCACGCTTCTTCTCCTCACTCCCGACCCCTGACCCCTCACTAAAATGCCCTTTATCCCACACACCCAGGAAGACGTGGCCGCGATGCTCCAAAGCATCGGTGCCCGGTCGATCGAAGACCTGTTCGACGAGATCCCCGCCGACCTCAAATGCGGCGGCCTCGAGGCCATCCCCGCCGGCGAGCCGGAGATGACGGTGACCCGGCTCATGTACGAGCGCGCGGCGCAGGACGGCTTCTATCTCAACTTCATCGGTGCCGGCGCTTACGAGCACCATATCCCGGCGGCGGTCTGGCAGATCGTCACCCGCGGCGAGTTCTACTCGGCCTACACGCCGTATCAGGCCGAGGCCAGCCAGGGCACGCTGCAACTGATCTACGAATACCAGACCATGATGACCCGGCTGACCGGGCTCGATGTCTCCAACGCCTCGCTCTACGACGGCGCCTCGGGTCTGGCCGAGGCCGTGCTGATGGCGGTGCGCGCGGCCAAGAACGGCGCGCGCCGCGTGCTGGTGCCGGGCTCGCTGCATCCGCGTTACCGCGCTGTGGCCCAGGCGGTGGTGAAGAACCAGAACATCGAACTGGTCGAGATTCCGTTCGACCCGGCCTCGGGTACCACGCTGCTCGATGCGCTCAAGTCCTACGAGGGCCAGCCGAGTGCGGCCCTGGTCATCCCCCAGCCCAACTTCTTCGGCGCGCTGGAGGCGGTCGACCTGCTGACCGACTGGGCCCACGCCAACGGCATGCTCGCCATCGCCGTGGTCAACCCGATGTCCCTGGCCCTGTTGAAAGCACCGGGTCAGTGGGGTGGGCAGGGTGCCGACATCTGCGTCGGCGACGGCCAACCCCTGGGCGTGCCCATGGCCTCGGGCGGTCCCTACTTCGGCTTCATGACCTGCAAGCAGGTGCTGGCCCGGCAGATGCCCGGCCGCATCGTCGGCCGCACGGTCGACCGCGACGGCAAGTCCGGCTTCGTGCTTACCCTGCAGGCGCGCGAGCAGCATATCCGTCGGGCCAAGGCCACCTCCAACATCTGCTCGAACCAAGGCCTGCTGGTGACGGCGGCGACTATCCATATGGCCCTGCTTGGTGCGGAAGGCCTGAAGCGGGTGGCCCTGGCCTCGCATGCCAATACCAAGGCCCTGATTGAAAAGCTCTGCGCGATACCGGGCGTGACCCGGGCCTTCAAGGCGCCGTTCTTCCACGAGGCGGTGCTGCGCGTCGGCAGCGAGTCGGGCGAGGTGCTGCGCGCTTTGCGCGCCCAGGGCATTCTCGGCGGCTATGCCTTGGGCCGCGATTTTCCGGGCATGGAGGATGCGATTCTGCTCTGCGCCACCGAGACCAAGACCGGTAGCGACCTTGACCGATATGCGCAACAATTGGAGCGTATCCTTAGCCGCCGGCGCGAAGCGCCGCCCTGTGCATACAAGTCTTAACCCAGCGAGAGAAGGAGACGATTATGGCGACTGTGACCCTAGGCGGAGAGCCGATTGAAGTCGGTGGTCACTTCCCCAGGCCTGGCGATACAGCCCCGAGCTTTATGCTGGTGGATAAGGACCTGAAAGACGTGTCCTTGTCACAGTTTTATGGCAAGAAAAAGATCATCAGCATCGTCCCCAGTTTGGATACGCCGGTGTGCCAGGCCTCCACGCGCAAGTTCAACGCAGTGGCAGTCGAGTTGCCCAATACCGTAGTGCTGGTTGTGTCGGCCGACCTGCCCTTCGCCCAGGCCCGTTTCTGCGGCGCCGACGGTTTGGATAACGTGATCACCTTGTCCACCATGCGCGGCCGCGATTTCCACAAGCAGTACGGCGTGATGATCATGGACCCGCCTCTGGGCGGCCTGTTGGCCCGTGCCGTCCTGTTGCTCGATGAGGAAGACAAGGTGATCTATTCCGAGCTGGTACCCGAGATCAAGGCCGAGCCGAATTACGGCGCCTTGCTCGACGCCTTCCGCGAGACCATGGAAAGCGAAAAGCCCGAGGAAGAAAAGTAGGCGCTCGCGTTACTCAATACTCAATATTTATTTCCGCCGATAAGCGAACAGACATGCTGATTTTCGAACATTCCCATGCGGGCCGCCGCGCCCAGGCCCAGGCCCCGCAACAGGCCGCTGCCGCCGACGATCTGCCGGCCGAGTTCTTGCGCCAGCAGGCGCCCGGTCTGCCCGAGACCTCCGAACTGGACGTGGTACGCCATTACACCCGCCTGTCGCAGAAGAATTTCTCGATCGACACCCAGTTCTATCCCTTGGGTTCGTGCACGATGAAGTACAACCCGCGCGCCTGCAACAGCCTGGCCATGCTGCCGCAGTTTCTCAGCCGGCATCCGCTGGCCGATGCCGACACCGGCCAGGGCTTTCTCGCCTCGATGCACGACTTGCAGGAGATGCTGAAAGAAGTCACCGGCATGGCCGGCGTTTCGCTGGCGCCGATGGCCGGCGCCCAGGGCGAGTTCGCCGGCGTGGCGATGATCCGCGCCTATCACGAGGCGCGCGGTGACCATGAGCGCAGCGAGATCATCGTGCCCGATGCCGCCCACGGCACTAACCCGGCCACCGCCACCATGTGCGGCTACACCGTGCGCGAGATTCCGACCGACCGCCAGGGCAACGTCGACCTCGAAGCGCTGAAGGCCGTGGTCGGGCCCAAGACCGCCGGCCTGATGCTGACCAACCCGTCCACCCTGGGTGTGTTCGAGAAGACCATCGTCGCGATCCAGAAGATCGTGCACGAGGCGGGCGGTCTGACCTATTACGACGGCGCCAACCTCAACGCCATCCTCGGCCGGGTGCGCCCCGGCGACATGGGCTTCGACGTGATCCACATGAACCTGCACAAGACCTTCTCCACCCCGCACGGCGGCGGCGGTCCCGGGGCCGGCCCGGTCGGGGTGTCCGAGCGGCTGAAGCCGTTCATGCCGATCCCCTATGTGGTCGAGGACAAGGGCTTCCACCGCTGGGCGGAAGAGGCCGACTGCCCGCAGAGCATCGGTCGCATGAGCGCCTTCGGCGGCAATATGGGCGTGCTGATGCGCGCCTACATCTACGCCCGCATGCTGGGGCGCGAAGGCATGCACCGCGTGGCCGACTATGCCGCGCTCAACGCCAACTATCTGGCGGCCGAGTTGAGCAAGGCCGGTTTCGAGCTGGCCTTCCCCGAGCGCCGCGCCTCGCATGAGTTCATCGTCACCCTGAAGAAGTTGAAGGACGAGACCGGCGTCTCGGCCATGGACTTCGCCAAGCGCCTGCTCGACTACGGTTATCACGCACCGACCACCTACTTCCCCTTGCTGGTGCCGGAGTGTCTGCTGATCGAGCCGACCGAGACCGAGAGCAAGCAGACCCTGGATGGCTTCGTCGCGGCGATGAAGGCGGTGAAGCAGGAGGCCGAGGCCGATGCCGAACTGGTCAAGTCGGCGCCGCACACCCTGCCGGCCAAGCGGCTGGACGATGTGAAAGCAGCGCGTGAATTGGATTTGGCATGGAAGCCGGCGTGAACGTCCAAGAAAGCCCGTTCAAGGGCAAGACCGGCCTGAAACGGGTGTGGAATGCTTTCTTCTATTCCATCGCCGGCCTCAAGGCCGCGTTCAAACACGAAGATGCCTTCCGGCAAGAAGTGCTGTTGGCGGCTATCCTGATTCCGGCCGCATTCTTGTTGACACCGAACAATCTGGCCCGCGCCGCGATGATTGCCAGCGTGTTCCTGTTGCTCATCGTCGAGTTGGTGAACTCGGCGATCGAGGCGACCGTCGACCGCATCTCGCTGGAGAACCACAATCTGGCCAAACGCGCGAAGGATATCGGCAGCGCGTCGGTTTTGATGGCGATCATCAATCTGCTCGTAGTCTGGGTGCTGGCCATCCTGGCCTGATAGCGCTCGCGCTCTGGGCTTGGATGCGCTATAAACCGGTGATCCGGCTCGGCGGAGGAGGCGAGGCATGAGCGGCGGGCAACATCCGAACAACCGGCATTTCCATCGTGTCGCGCACGATGCGCGGGTTACGATCACCTCCGGCGATCGTATCTGGTCCGGTACGGTGCAGGACATTTCGCTCAAGGGTTGCCTCGTCTTGTTGGCCCGCGACTGGCAGGTGGAGGCGGGGCGGGCATATCGCCTGGCCATCCATTTGTCGCCCGTACGCGTTATCGAGATGGACACCGTATTGGCTCATCAAAACGGGCCGCATGTGGGTTTTCGCTGTGTGCGCATCGATCTCGACAGCATCACCGAGCTGCGGCGCATGGTCGAACTCAATCTGGGTGATCACTCCCTGCTGGATCGGGACATCCAATCCCTCATCAAACCCTAGCGCCGGGTATGCGGCGCCGTGATTGCATAGAGAGACGGTAAGATGGCAGAGGCGCTATTCCCGTTCGATAAGAAAGACATCAAGCTGTGCCGCTTCGAAGACATGCATCTTCAGGTCGGCCAGCGCGTGGAGCTGCAGCGTATCCCCCCCGGCATCAACCCCCGGTTATTCAGCGTGTTGATCGGTTATGCACCCGGCGAGAGCCTGCTGGTGCGTATGCCCTTGCTCAGCAATCTGCCGGCCGATCTGCAGGAAGGCGATCGGCTCTATCTGCGCGTCTCGTCGGGGACGCAAGCGTTCGGTTTCGCCACCAAGGTGCAACGTTTGTGCATCGTGCCCTTTCACTATATGCACTTGGCCATGCCGAGCGAGATTCAATGTGTCGACATTCGTCACGATCAACGCTTTACGGTCGATATCCTGGCCGAGATCAAGGCAACGGGCCGCGATTGGCAACCGGCCTTGATGCTGGACTTGGCCGAGGGCGGCAGTATGGTCGAGTGCGCCCACACCGTCGGCGAGCCGGGTACGGCGGTCGAATTGCGGTTTAGCATCCCGGCTGGGCACGCCGAGCAGGAAGTGACGTTGACCTTGGCCGGCAAGATACACAAGACCGAGCCCAGGCATCGGGAAGATGGCCTACAGGCGTATCGCCATGGCATCGAATTCGCCGAATTGAGTGGCAACGATGCACTGCTGCTGCAAAATTTCTTGTTCCGGTTGATGCTCGATCATCACCCCCGCCAAGAGGCAAATTAAAATTGCCGCATACTGTGTTTTGCCCTCGATGACGCCATGATTTCGATCCACCGTTATATCCTGCCTCGAGTAGTCATTGCCTGGTTGTTGGTTTCCTTGCTGGTCGGCGGCGTTGTCTTCTGGGTGGAGATCGAACGCATCGACGACAGGGCCGCGGCATTGGCGCTGAACGAGGCGCATCGTTTTCCGGCCGAGCTGCTGCAACAGAAGAAATTGGATGAAATCCAGGCGCATTTGGCCAGCCTTACGCGCCAGCATTTCGCCATTGTCGAGCTGTACGACGCCAATCGTGTCGTGGTGGCCGATCGTGTCGCGGAGGGACAGGCGGGGCTTGAGCGATCGCTGCAAGGCTTCGCGCACGGTTTCCCGGAGAAAAGTTCGATCACATACCATCGTCTGCGCATCGACGATAAGTGGGTCTTGCAGGTATTGGTGCCTTTGCGCGATCGGGCCGGCAAACTGTCCGGCTTCCTCGAGGGCGTCTATATCGTCGACCGCGAGACCGAAGACGGCATATACGCCGATATCGCTTATACGATTGCCTTCGTGATGTTGGCCGTGCTCGCCACCACGATGGTGCTTTACCCGCTGGCGATCGCGCTCAACCGAAATGTCGTGCGGCAATCCAAACAGATCCTGCGCGGCAATCTGGAGATGATGGCGGTGCTGGGTAGCGCCATCGCCAAGCGCGATTCGGATACGCATAGCCACAACTATCGGGTGACCTTGTATGCCGTTGCGCTGGCCGAGGCCATTCGGTTGGATGCGGAAAAGATCAGGCAACTCATCTCCGGCGCCTTCTTGCACGATGTCGGCAAGATCGGCATTCCCGATGGCATTCTGCTCAAACCCGGCAAGCTCGACGACAACGAGTTCAAGATCATGAAGACCCATGTCGAGCTGGGCGAAGACATCATCCGCAATTCCGAGTTCCTGTCCTCCACGCACGACGTTGTGGCATGCCATCACGAGAAGTTCGACGGCAGTGGCTATCCGCGCGGCCTTTCCGGCAAGGCTATTCCGGCGGTGGCAAGGGTTTTCGCGATCGCCGACGTATTCGATGCGCTCACGTCCAAGCGGCCTTACAAGCCAGCCATGGCCTTGGCCGATGCACTCAAGATATTGCGCGACGGCGCCGGCAAGCATTTCGACCCGTCGATCCTCCAGGTCTTCGAAAACATCGCCTTGGAGCAATACACGACCTTGCATGCCGCCGAGGAGGAATGGCTACGCGGTCGTCTGGAGAAAGTGCTGGGCACTTACTACGGTATCTAAAAATACCGCGAGTACGTTAGCCCGGTTTTTCCCACGGTTCGATCGGACCGGGCACGGCCGTGAACAAGGGGTGCGGTTCGAGCTGTTCGATTTTCTTGAGTTCAAGCAGTCGTGCCGGATCGCGCACGGCCAATTTCTGTTCGAGATGCTGTCGTTCGAAATCGATCTGGCCCTGCGTCACCGCGAAGGTGACGATCCGGCCAGCTTGACCGATCTTGCCGGCATCGAAGCTGTAGCCGCGCGCGGTCGCCTCGGTTTGCACCGCGCGCAGATAGGCCGCCATCGCTTCCAGCGGCGCCGGCTGGGCCTGGAAACGGGCGAGCTGCGGATGCCGGGTATAGCCGCGGGTCTCGCCGCGCAACACGGCCTGGGCCAGCAGCGCCTCGCGCCAGAGCGCGACCAGGCCCTTGGCGTCGAGATAGCGCGGATGCAAGGACCACAAGCGCATCGTGCGAAAACGGCTAGTGCGCCGCCTCCCAGTTGGGGCCGGTGCCGACCTCCACCTTGAGCGGCACCTTGAGTTCGGCCACATTGCACATCAAGGCCGGTAGGTGTTGCTGCACCAAGGCCAGTTCGGCTGCCGCCACTTCCAGCACCAATTCGTCGTGCACCTGCATGATCAGCCGAGTCTTGAGCGCCTCTTTATCCAACCAGTTCTGCACCGCGAGCATCGCCAGCTTGATCAGGTCGGCGGCGGTGCCCTGCATCGGCGCGTTGATCGCGGCGCGCTCGGCGCCCTGGCGCCGGGCCGGGTTGCCGCTGCGGATCTCCGGCAAATAGAGGCGGCGGCCGAACAGGGTCTCGACATAGCCCAGTTCCTTGGCCTGCTCGCGGGTGCGCGCCATGTAGTCGGCGACGCCGGGATAACGGGCGAAGTAGCGGTCGATATA
>JAJZTV010000051.1 GCA_021847385.1 Pseudomonadota bacterium
CATCATCGCCACTCGTGAAAGCCAGCTTGCCCTGTGGCAGGCCGAACATATCCGCGCCTGCCTGCGTGCGCGCTACCCCGATCTGCAAGTGGAGCTGCTTGGCATGACCACCCAGGGCGACCAGATCTTGGATTCGCCTTTGTCGCGCATCGGCGGCAAGGGCCTGTTCGTCAAGGAGCTGGAGCAGGCCATGGCCGAGGGGCGTGCCGATCTGGCGGTGCATTCGATGAAGGACGTGCCGATGGTGTTGCCCGAAGGTTTCGCGCTGACCGCGATCACCGAGCGGGAAGATCCGCGCGACGCCTTGATTTCCAACCGCTATAAAAACTTGGCCGAATTGCCGGCCGGGGCGGTGGTCGGTACTTCCAGCCTGCGCCGCCAGGCCCAGATTCGCGCACGTTTCCCGCAGTTGAAGATCGAGACCTTGCGCGGCAACGTCAACACCCGGCTGCGCAAGTTGGATGAGGGCCAGTACGATGCGATCGTGCTCGCCGCGGCCGGTTTGAAACGGCTGGAGCTGGGCCATCGCATCAGCGGCCTGCTGGCGCCGGAAGAAAGCCTGCCTGCGGTTGGCCAGGGTGCCCTGGGTATCGAGATTCGTGGCGACCGCACCGATCTGGCGCAATTGCTGGCGCCGCTGAACGACGCGAATACCGCGGCCTGCGTGCGTGCCGAGCGCGAACTGGGCCGTGTGCTGCAAGGCGGCTGCCAAGCGCCGATTGGTGGCTATGCCGAATTGATCGATGGCCGTTTGCGCTTGCGCGGCTTCGTGTCCGACTTGGATGGTGTGCGGTTCTACCGCGCCGAGGCCGGCGGCGACATGGCCGACCCGGAAGCGCTGGGCCGACAGGTCGCCGAGGCCTTGCTCAAGCAGGGGGCCGACAAGGTCATGGCGGAGCTGCTCGGGCACTGACATGAGCGCGCTCGCGGGTAAGGGCATCTTGGTGACCCGGCCGCGCGAGCAAGCGGAGCCGCTGTCCGGGCGTTTGCAGGCCGCAGGGGCCCGCGCCATTTCTTTCCCGGCCATCGAGATTGCGCCGCCGCTTGATCAGGCGCGGCTCGATGGCCTCATCGACCGTTTGGCCGACTTCGATTGGGTCGTTTTCATCAGCCCTACCGCCGTTTCTCGTTTCTTTGCCGCTCTGAACGAACGGGTCCTGCCCGCTGCGCTGCGCATTGCCGCGGTGGGTGAAGGTTCGGCCCGGGGCTTGCAGCGAAGGGGCGTCGGCGAGATCGTTTTTCCAGAGGGTGACGCCGATAGCGAAGCGTTGTTGGCGTTGCCGGCCATGCAAGCCGTGCAGGGAAAAAAAATATTGATCGTGCGCGGCGAGGGCGGTCGCGAGTTGCTGGCCGAGACCTTGCGCGCACGCGGTGCCCGGGTGGAGTATGCTGAATGCTATCGCCGTCTGCGGCCGAGGGCCGATGCCGCGCCGATCTTGGCCGAGTTTCGGCGTGGCGGGATCGATGCGATCACGGCCACGAGTAGCGAGGGCGTGGGCAATTTGTTCGCGCTGCTCGGCCGCGAAGGCGCGGTTTTTTTGCGCGACACGCCTTGGTTCGTGCCGCACGCCCGTATCGCGGAGGCGGCCCGTGTGCTGGGCGCGCGACGGGTGGCGGTGAGCGCACCGCGGGATGATGGTTTACTGACAACGCTGGAGGACTGGTTCGCCCATGGCTAATTCCATGCCCGAAACCGATCGCGCGCCGCGCTCGAGCCGGCAAGTGGCAGCCTTGCTGCTGGCAGGGTTGGCGCTGGCCGCTGCCGGCGGTGCGGCCTGGATGTTCCATGTGCGCATGCAGGCGTTGGAGCTGCAATTGGCCAAACGCATCGGCGAATTCGACGATGCCAATCGCCAGACCCAGGCCGCCAGCAAGCAGGCCGGCGCCACCCTGGAGTCGGTGCTGGCGCGTCTCGCGGTGTTGGAAGCAAAATCGCAGGAGGCGCAAAACCAGCAGCTCGCCTTGGCGGCGATGTACCAGGACTTGGCACGTAGCCAGGACGAGCGCGTGCTGGCCGATATTGAGCAAAGCCTGTCGCTGGTGCAGCAGCATTTGCAGTTGGCCGGTAATGTGCGCGCGGCCTTGATCGCACTGGAGGCCGCCGAACAGCGCTTGAGTCGGCAAGGCAAACCGCAGTTCGCCGCGCTGCGCCAAGCCTTGGCGCGCGATGTCGAGCGCCTGCGCTTGCTGCCCATCGCCGACATCACGGCATTGAATGCGCGCCTGGATGCCTTGATCGCGAACGTCGATGCGCTGAGGCCGGAATTCGAATCCGAGCCGCCGAGCAAGAAGGTCGTTCAACCGGCTGCATCCGGGCCGGTCGACACCGCGACCCGTCTGGGGCGCGAGGTGTGGCAAGAGTTCAAACAATTGGTCCGCATCCGCCGGCTGGACCATCCGGATATGCCACTGCTGACGCCGGAGCAGGCCTATTTTTTACGCCAGAACCTGAAGCTGCGCTTGCTGTCTGCGCGGCTGGCCGCGCTGCAAAACGATCAAGCCACATGGCAGGCCGACCTGGATGCCGCCCAGGCCTGGGTGGCGCAATACTTCAACCGCAACGATCCCTTGACCCGTGCGACGCTGGATAGCCTCAAGCATTTGGCCGGTGTTTCGGTTTCCATCGAGGCGGCCGACATATCGGCCAGCCTCAAGGCCTTGAACGAGGCGCGCAAGGGCGTGCGCGGCTGATATGCGGAGCGCGCTCTGGATCTTGCTGCTGTTCGGACTGGCGGTCGTCTTCGTGCTGACCGCCCGGATCGATCAGGGCTATGTCTTGATCGTGTATCCGCCCTGGCGGGTGGAGCTGTCGTTCATGCTGGCCACGGTGCTGGCGATGCTGTTTTTTTTCATGGCTTACGCCGTGGTCCGCATCGTCCGTGTGGGCCTGCGCCTGCCGGCCGAGGTCAAGGCGTGGCGAGTCGAACGCCACAAGCGCAAGGCGGACGATGCCTTGAGCCAGGCGACCGCGGCCTTGATCGGCGGCGACGCGGCGGCCGCGCGCAAGCTGGCCGATCAAGTGTTGGCGGGCGAGGCGCCGCCATTGGCCGCATTGCTTGCCGCGCGGGCGGCCTTGGACATGGGCGATCGCGCCGCTGCGTCGGCCTATTTGACCAAGGCCGAATCGAGCGTCGATCGGCTGGAACGGGCGCGCGAATGCCTGGCGCAGCAGGCCGGCGAGGCGCCATAACCCGGCTTTACACCGCTTGCCCGGCCACCCAGCCCGACGACCAAGCCCATTGGAAGTTGTAGCCGCCAAGCCAGCCGGTTACATCGACCACTTCTCCGATGAAATATAAGCCCGGTACTGCCGTGGCCTCCATGGTTTTGGACGACAAAGCGCGGGTATCGACGCCGCCTAGCGTGACCTCGGCCTTGGCATAACCGAGGGTGCCGGACGGCATCAAGGCCCAGCCCTTCAGCGTTTCGGCCGCTGCCTGCAGCTCGCGCTTGGTCAAGTGCGCCATAGCCTTGTTGAAACCGAACAGACTGCACCATTCCTGCGCGAAGCGGCGCGGCAGGGTTTCGGCCAGCACATTGGCGAGCAGGCTATGGCTATGGCGGTGCGATTCCAACCAAGCATGGGCATCGAGTCCAGGCAAGAGATCGATGGCGATCGGCTGCTTCTTGTCGCTGCCATATTCCTGCTGCTGCCAATAGTTGGAGACCTGCAGAATGGCCGGACCGGACAGGCCGCGATGGGTGAGCAGCACGTTTTCGCGAAAGCGCGGCTTGCTGCCCAGGCAACGGGTCTCTGCCTCGAACGAGGCGCCGGACAGGGGGTGCAGACGTTCCAGCGTTTCCGGCGCCAGCGCCAGCGGCACCAGCGCCGGCTTCGGTGCGACCACGGGCAGACCGAATCGCTCGGCCAGCTTGTAGCCGAAGGGGCTGGCGCCGATCTTGGGTGCGGCCAAGCCGCCGGTGGCGATCACCAGCGAGGTGCAGCGGAAGCTGCCCTGGGTGGTGGCGATCTCGAACCGGCGGTCTTTATCGGTATTGCGTGGCTCGATGCGTTCGACGCCGCAGCCGGTGGCCCACTGTACCTCGCCTTTGGCGCATTCGCGCTGGAGCAGGGCGACGATGTCCTGGGCCGAGTCGTCGCAGAACAACTGGCCGTGTGCGCGCTCGTGATAGCGGACCCGGTGGTGTTCGACCAGGGCAAGGAAGTCGCGTGCGGAAAACTGTTTCAGGGCCGAGCGGCTGAAGTGCGGGTTCTGCGACAGGTAGTGCTCCGGGCCGACATCGCGGTTGCTGAAGTTGCAGCGGCCACCGCCGGAGATGCGGATGCGCTCGCCGACCTTGTCGCTGTGGTCGACCAGCAGGACCCGGCGGCCGCGCTGGCCGGCCTGGGCCGCGCACATCATGCCGGCGGCGCCGGCACCAATGATGATGACATCGAAGGACATGGGGGCGGATTATCCTCGCCGCCATGGCTTGCGGCCAGCCTCGTCGCCGCACTCAGGCCGACACGGCGGCCTGATAGGCAACCAGCAGGCCGCCGTCTTCGATCGAGCCGTGATGGTGAATCTGCCGCCAACGCCGGCCGTCGAAGCGATAGATACGGCTGGTGCGGATCGCCAGATCGATGTGCCGGCCCGCCTGCTCGAAGCGGCCGCGTTCGCGGCCGGCCGCGCAAAACATGGCCGGCCCGAGATGCAGGCTGTAATCGTAGAACTCGACATAGACCCGAGCCTGGCCGGTGAACAGCCGGCGATAGAGCGGCTCGATCTCGGGCCAGCCGCGGCGAATGCCGCCCAAGGGGTTGTCGAGCACGCATTCGTCGAGTTGCCAGTTTTGCCGCATCAGCGCCAAGTCACGGCCGTTGAAGGCGCGGTAGAACTCGGCCAAGGCGCCGAATGGCGTGGCCGGGTCGCCGGCCTCGGCACCGGTGATGGGCAAGGTCTCCACAATCGTCATGTCGGCCTCCGCTGGGCTTGGCTGGCCCCGTCGTAGCCCCAATCGCTGCCCGGCACATCATGGATGACCACGTAGGCCGGGGTGTCGAGCGGCCCGAGGCAGTCGCCCAGCAAACGATGGAAATCGGCCAGGAAAGCGGCCTTCTCTTCGGCGCTATTGCTGCCCTGGGTGATCTTGATCTCGGCCATTGCCGCGCAGGCGCCGGTGGGCAAGGGCGAAGCACCGGCCAGCCAGCGCAAAGGCCGGGCCGTGCGCGTGCAGTGGCCGCGGGTCGGGATGGGGGCGCCGGCCAGGAACCAGCGATCGGGTGGCAGGGTTTCCACCGTGACCACGGTGAGGTCGGGCCGCTTGCGCAGGCGCTCGTTCATCAGTCGAGTCGTGCCTTGGCTCAACTGCCGGATCTGGTGTGGCGAGAGGTATTCGCTGGCGACGCGGATATGGATGTATGGCATGGCCGACTCCCTTGGCAAATGGTGCGGGTATTGTTGGGCCCGATCGATGGTTCAACAATCCGTCATTTCGTCACATAATTGTTTCCATTCAGGAAACATTTGGAGGGCCCGATGCGTTGGCTTACCGAGATGGGGGTGTTCGCCAAGGTGGTCGAGGCCGGCGGCTTCAGCAGGGCGGCCACTGCGTTGAATTTGACCCGCTCGGCGGTGAGCAAACAGGTCGCGCGTTTGGAAGACGGTTTGGGCGTGAAGCTGTTGCATCGCTCCACCCGCGCGATGAGCCTGACCGACGCCGGCCGGGCGGTATACGAGCAATGCGCGGTGCTGGCCAACGCAGCCGACCAGGCGGTGGCGGCGGCCAGCCGCTTGCACGCCGAGCCGCGCGGCGTTTTGCGCGTGAGCGTATCGACCGCATTCGGGCCGCGTCATATCGCCCCGCTATTGCCGGAGTTTTTGGCGCGCTATCCCGAATTGGAAATCGATCTGGTGCTGGTCGACCGCCATGTGGATCTGGCCGAGGAGGGCTTCGATGTGGTGCTGCGCTTGACCGACCGGCCGCAGCCGAGCTTGGCGGCACGCAAGCTGGCCGATCTGCGTTTCGTCTTGTGCGCCTCGCCTGACTATCTCGCAGCGCACGGCAAACCCAGCCGCTTGGAGCAGTTGTCGGCGCACAATTGCGTGCGCCAACGCGTGGCTGAAGCGCCGAGCGCATGGCGGCTGGAAGGGCCGCGTGGTTTGGTCGCGCCGGAGATCTCGGGCAATGTGCTGGCCTCCAGCGGCGATGCCGTGCGTAGCTTGGTCTTGGCTGGCGCCGGCCTGGGCATCTTGCCGACCTATCTGGCCGGCGACGATCTGCAAGCCGGGCGTCTGGTTCAAGTGCTGCCGCGCTATAAGCCGCTGGGTGGCTTCAATGCGCTGTATGCCTTGTACCTGCCGACCCGCCAGGGCAACCCCAAGGTGCGCGCCTTCATCGACTTTCTGGTCGAGCGGATCGGCAAGCCGCCGTATTGGGATGCCTGATCTTGAATCAGGCGGTCTGGAAGGCGAAGGCGTCGGAGAAGAACTCGTCCTCCGGCAGGCCGTGGCCGAGGCAGGCCTTGCGCGCCGCGTCGACCATGGCCGGCGAGCCGCAGGCATAGACCTGGTAGCCGGTGAGATTGGCGAAGTCGGCCAGCACGGCGTCTTGCACATAGCCGGTGCGGCCGGGCCAATCCGCCCCGGCCTGCGACAGCACCGGGATGAAGGTGAAATTGCCATGCAGTTGCTGCCATTGGCTGGCCAGTTCGGCCAGGTACATGTCCTGCAGGGTGCGCGCCCCCCAGTACAACACCAGCGGCCGGTCGATCCCATGATGGAAGGCGTGGCTCAGGATGCTCTTGATCGGCGCGAAACCGGTGCCGGTGGCCAGGAAGATCGCCGGCTTGTCCGACTCGCGCAGGAAGAAGCTGCCGAGCGGGCCGTTGATGCGCATGATGTCCTTGACCTGCATGGCGTTGAACACGTGCTCGGTGAATTCGCCGCCGGCGACGCGGCGCACGTGCAGCTCCAGCAGGGCGTCTTCTTCCGGGGCGTTGGCCAGCGAGAAGCTGCGCCGCTTGCCGTCTTTCAGCAGGAAGTCGATGTATTGGCCGGGCAGGAACTGCAAGCGCTCGTTGCTCGGCAGCTTGAGAAAGAGCTGCATCACGTCGTCGGCCAGGCGCTCCATGCGTTCGATCCGGCAGGGTAGGGTCTTGACCGGGATGTCCTTGGCCGCGCCGACCTCTTTGACCTCGATCACCAGGTCGCTTTTCGGCTTGGCCGAGCAGAACAAGGCCAGACCGCGATGGCGGTCCTCGTCGCTCAGGCTGCCGGGCTGAATGTCGCCGTAATCGACCTGGCCTGCCAGGATCTTGCCCTTGCAGGCGCCGCAGGCCCCGTTGCGGCAGCCATAAGGCAGGGCGAAGCCGGCGTCGAGCGCGGCGGAAAGCACGGTCTGCTCGGCTTCCACGGTAAACTTGTGGCCACTGGGTTGGATGGTCACCTGATACGACATCCCGAATTCCTCTCGATAAAACTCAAAAAATGCTGCGCATACTCATCATCGGTTGCGGCGACGTCGGCCACCGCATTGCCAAACACCTGCAAGGGCGGGCCCGCCTGTACGCCCTGAGCCGTTCGCCCGACGGCCGGGCCGCGCTGCGCGCCGCCGGCATCACCCCGATCGCGGGCGACCTGGACGATCGCAGGAGTCTCAAGCGCATCGCCGGCCTGGCCGACTGGGTGCTGCACCTGGCGCCGCCGCCCGGCGAGGGTGCGGCCGATCCGCGTACCGTGCGGCTGTTGGCGGCGCTGGGGCGGGGCAGTCTACCACGGGCCTTGGCCTACATCAGCACCACCGGGGTGTACGGCGATTGCGCCGGCGACTTTGTCGCCGAGACCCGGCCGGTGCGGCCGCGCAATGCGCGGGCCAAGCGCCGGGTCGCGGCCGAGCGGGCTTTGCGCGCCTGGGGCCTCGGCCAGGGCGTACGGGTCAGCATCCTGCGCGCGCCCGGCATCTATGCCGCCGACCGCTTGCCCGAGGAGCGGGTGCGCAAGGGCCTGCCCGCCTTGCTGCCGGGCGAGGACATCTACACTAACCACATCCATGCCGAAGATCTCGCCCGGTTGTGCGTCGCGACCCTGTTCCGGGGCCGGGCCAACCGGGTCTACAACGCGGTCGACGACAGCGATCACAAGATGGGCGATTGGTTCGATCGGGTGGCCGATCATCTCGGGCTGCCGCGCCCGCCGCGCCTGCCGCGGGCCGAGGTCGAGGCGGCGGTGACACCGGCCATGCGCAGCTTCCTGGTCGAATCGCGGCGGCTGTCGAATCGGCGCATCAAAGAGGAATTACATTTCCGGCTGCGCTACCCGACCGTAGGCGATGGCTTAAGTCATCGTTAAGCCTCGCGATGCCACGCTGCCGGATTCACACCGATACGACGATAGAAGGCATGAGGCGGACGGAGGGCGGTATCCAGTTCAACACGCGCGATGCGCTGGGGCTGGCGCAAGCGCATGATGCATTCCAGACCTTGCTCGAGGCGCAGGGCCTTGCCCGGCATGTCGATACGGCGGCCATGGCCGATGCCGGCCGGCCGGCCATCCGGTTCTACTTGAACGAAGGCGCTGCTTCGGCTTGGGCGCCCGATGGCGACACCTTGCGCCTGGCCGAAATGCTTGGGCTCGATGGTCAAGCCCACACCGGCGACCTGGAGCAAGAAATACTGGTCGCCATGCTACTCAGTCCCGTGCCCTTCGCGTTTCCAAGTTACGACGAATTGATCGCCGCGCTGCGCATGCGCCGTTATATCGTCGAGGCGGCGCGTAAGACGGAACTGGATTTCCACACCACCGAGGCGGAGCGTCCGGCCGATTGCTGGGCTTATGTCGAGGATCGGGGGTTTACCGTTTTACCGGGCACGCCGCTGGTCACCGCCTTGCGCAAGGCCACCCAGCCGGCGGTATCGGGCGCTCGCTATTCGTTTTCCTGCTACCGCGCGACCGAATACGTCATCCTGTTGGGGATTGCGCAGGAATTGGCCGCCAGCAACCCTGGATTGCTGGCCCGGCTGCAACGGCAGTGGGAATGCGAGCCCATCATGTCGGCCCGGTTCCACGACGTTTTCTTGCGCGAGTACGGTGCCATGGAAGCGCCGTTGCCGATGAAATATTACGTGCCCGGCGACCGCCTGTGGTTTCGCAACCCGGACGAGGCCTCGGCGGATGTGGTGGGCTACGAGGGCTCGTGGGTGTTTTATCTCGGCGGCGGCCTGTTCACCAATTTTTGGAAATGGGGCGAGCCGTTCACGCTGGCGTCGAAGTGCGTGGAGATCTATCACTGGCGCCATGGCACCTATCGCGACTCGACGGGTGAACTGCGCATGGACGAGGCCCGGGTCGAAGCGCATGTCCGCGCATCGCAGGCCGACCCGGTAGCGCTGGGGCGCATCGTCGAGCGTATGCTGCGCTACCGCGACCCCCGGGGGGTCTACCGCGATGGCGGCTGCATCGATACCACCCGGGAACACCCGCGCTGGGTCTGTCCCGGCACGGCCGATATCCGGCTGCCCTAGGCCTGGCTGGGCTGCGCCGGCACGGTTGGTTCCGGCGGCGGCGGCGATTACAATGGTCGGAAACGCCAGCGAACGACCATGGAAAACGCCAACTTTATCGACCACTTTCTGATCGCCATGCCGAGCATGGTGGACTCCAATTTTGCCGGTACATTGACCTATGTCTGCGACCATAGCGAGCAGGGTGCCCTGGGCGTGGTGGTGAACCGGCCTATCGACCTGTCGCTGGAAAAGTTGTTCGAGCAGATCGGCCTGAGCTTGGATGACGAGCGGATCAAGGACAGCCCGGTCTATTACGGCGGCCCGGTGCAGATGGAGCGCGGTTTCGTGCTGCACCGGCCGGTCGGCGAATGGGGCTCCACCTTGTCGGTGCACGATCGGGTCGGCCTGACCACCTCGAAGGATATCCTGGAGGCCACGGCGCGCCACGAGGGGCCGGAGCAGATCATCGTCACCTTGGGTTATGCGGGCTGGGCGCCGGGCCAGCTCGAGGAAGAGATCAAGAATAATGCCTGGCTCACTGTGCCGGCCGACCCGGAAGTCATCTTCGGTCTGCCGCCGGAAGAGCGGCTGTCGGCGGCTATGCATATCCTGGGCATCGACTTGTCGATGCTGTCGGAAGAGGCCGGGCACGCCTAATGCAGTCGAGGCGCGGCACCGTGCTCGCCTTCGACTTCGGCACCAAACGTATCGGCGTCGCGATGGGCGAGTGGGAGACTCGGTTGGCGCATGCGCTGGAGACCATCGCCGAAGAGGCCAACGACCCGCGCTTTGCCCGCATCGGCGCCTTGATTGCGGAATGGCGGCCGATCGAGTTGGTGGTGGGTTTGCCGCTCAGCCTTGAGGGCGCAGAACACGAATTGACCAAGCGCTGCCGGCGCTTTGCCAATCAGTTGCATGGCCGTTTCGGTCTGCCGGTGCATCTGGTCGACGAACGCTTGACCTCGGTCGAGGCCGAGGCGCGCTTGGCCGAGGCGGGGGTGTATGGCGAGCGCCGGCGCGCGCTGACCGACAGCCTCGCGGCAGAACAAATACTTCAGGACTACTTGGCCCATCATGACATTGCCTAAGCCCACGGAATTGATCGACCGCCTGGCCGAACAAATTCGCCCCACCCTCACCGCCGATTGCGCTTTGGTCGGCATCCATACCGGCGGCGTCTGGGTCATGGAAGCGCTGGCCCGGCGCCTGGACAGCGACCTGCCCTGCGGCAGCCTGGACATCGCCTTCTACCGCGACGACTTCTCCCGCATCGGCCTGCATCCGATCGTCAAACCCTCGCAA
>JAJZTV010000052.1 GCA_021847385.1 Pseudomonadota bacterium
TCGGCCGCATCGAATCCTTCGACCAATACATGGTCCTGCTGCGTGGCCATGACCAAGCGGTGCAGGCGATCTTCAAGCACGCCATCTCCACCGTTTCGCCATCCAAGCAGATCAACCTACCCTTGCCTGGCGCCCCCGCACCGCGCGCGAACAAAGAAGCCGAGTAAGCCGACCCCCGAACAATAAAAAGGGCGACCAACAGGTCGCCCTTTTTATTTGTGTCCTCGGCGCACCCAATAAACCTACCAGTCGTAATGGTTATTTTGTTCCATTAAAACCGGAGCAGGTACATAGCCAGACTGCGACATCTTGTCACGGCACAGCAATACCGCCGTGCCGGGATGCAACAAAGATAACAAATCATCCAAACCACCATTAGGAGATATTATGGAAAGGAGAGCCTTCTTAAAGGCTGGAGGAGCAAGTCTCGCGAGCGCGCTCATGGGATCGGGCATGTTGACCTGGTCGGCACGCTCTGAAGCAGCGACGATTTCGCAAACCCTGTATATCACCGACGGCACGAAAACCATGCCGGATGGCGTCTCGCTCTATGTCAAAGGCTATGGCACGACGGCCAATACACCGCTCATCCCGGCCCCGTCCATCATTTGCCAAGAAGGCGACACCCTCAGCATCACCGTCTACAACATGCTGTCCGTGACGCATAACCTGGTCATCGGCGGACTGGTGAGCGGCAGCGCGCCAATCGCCAGCACGGGCGACATCGCTCCCGGTGGCAACAAGACCCTGACCTACACCATCCCCAGCGGCGCAGCAGGGTCTTATCTGTTCTACGACAACAAGACCAGCTACAACCGTTTCCTCGGCCTGCACGGCGGTTTGGCGATCATGCCGGCCGGCATCAGCAATCAGCTGTACTCGGGTAGCCCGACCTTCGTCAAGCAACAGTTCTGGATCTTGAACGACATCGATCCCGCTTTGAACACCGCCGTGAAAAACGGTACGACGATCCCCACCAGCTTCACGCCGCGTTACTTCACGATCAACGGCTTGTCTTCGCGGCCGCCCGGCGCTGCGGGACACGGCGACCCCACGATCGATGCATTGTACGACCCCCGTTCCCGGCTTTCCGGCCATATCGGCGACCGCACCCTGGTACGCATGCTCAACACCGGCATGTGCTCCCACGCCGTGCACACCCACGCCAACCACATGGAGTGGCTGACCGACCGCGGCACGGTACGGCCGTCGGTATGGAAGAAAGACACCCTCTACCTGCGCAACAACCTTGGCAAGATCGACGCCATCTTCCCGTTCGAAGCACCGCCCGACGCTTATCCGCCCGTGACATCGGGACATTTCCCGATGCACTTGCACGATGAGATGTCGCAGACCGCCGGTGGCGGCCTGTACCAATTCGGTTCGATGACCGAACTCGAATTTCTATAAGAGCGCGAGGAGAACGATATGGGAATGAAAGGTGGTAGTGGTGGTGGTGGCGGCATGGGCAGCGCCTGTTACGTCTATCCGGGAGCGCCGGCAACGCCCGGTTTCGTAACCCCAGACGTGCTGTTCCAGCGCGGTATCTACATGAATGGCTCGATGACTTTCGACGATGGCAATGCGGTGACCATCTGGGGCTTTACCGACCTTGCCGCAGGCGGCGGCGGTGGCATGGGGGGTGGGTCTTTCCCGTCGCCGGCCATGCGCGTGACCGAGGGACAGATTGTGCATACGGCACTGACGGTGAATATGATGTGGATGCATACCGTGCACCACCATGGCATCGAGCCCAGCCAAGAGAACGACGGTGTCGGGCATTTCTCCTGGGATGTCACGAACGGGACCTATACCTATCAGTGGCGCCCCTCGCATGCGGGCACTTATTTCTACCATTGCCATACCAATACCCCGCTGCATGCGGAAATGGGCATGTATGGCGGCCTGATCGTCGATCCGGTGCCGAACCCGAACGACCCGCCGGGCACCAAGCGCGCCTTCGCCAACGGTCCGATCTACGATGTCGAGGCGATCTGGGCGGCGGACGAGATCGACCCTGCTTGGCATACCCTGCAATGGTCGGCCGGCACCTGCGGCGGCGACGTGGGCCTGAACAACCTCAACCCGCGTTACTTCATCATCACCGGCGTCGACGGCGCGAACTCCGCGTTGACCAACCCTGGCGTGGCGGTGACGATGCAGAAAGGCCAGCGCTTGCTGGTACGTTACATCTGTGCCGGTTTCCATCCGCAGAAGATCGACTTCGGTGGACTGACCGCCACCGTCGTGGCCTCCGACGGCCGGCCGCTGCCGCAGGCTTGGCAGACGACCTCGATCGAGGCCCACTCGGCCGAACGCTACGACTGCATCTTCCAACCCACCACGACCGGTACCTGGACCGTGACTGTGACCTACTATCACTGGCGCAGCGGTGCAGTGCTCGGGACAGCGCGCACGCGGATCAACGTCGTCTGACGCAAACCACGCGCACGCGGCAGGGGGAGCCTAGCCTCCCCCTCCTTTTTTTGCCTGCCTGCGGCTGCCAGCCGCCGGTATCGGACTTGGCATGACCCTATGAAACACGCAATCGTCACCTTGCTGATCGCGCTTGCCATTGGCGCCGTCGGCTATGGCCTCGGCCAGCAACATCCGCATGAACCGGCACCCACGCCAGCGGCGCAAGCACCGGCAAAGCCGCTCTATATCTGCCCGATGCATCCCCATATCGTGCAAGACCACCCCGGCAACTGTCCCATCTGCGGCATGGATTTGGTCGCCGCCGACAAGACCGGGGATGCCGCGCATCAACTCCATGTCGACGCCGCCAGCCTGCAGAAACTCGGCGTACGGCTCGCGACGGCGCGAACCGAAACGCTCAGCTATGACATCGACACCCATGCCACGCTGGCGGCCGACGAAAACGCCATCCTGCGCATCACGCCCAATGTGGCCGGCGTTGTGACCAAGCTGCACGTACATGGGATCGGCCAGCGCATCGCAGCCGGCCAAATGCTGTATGAGATCTCGTCCCAGGATGCCTTGAATCTGCAGTATGAGTACCTCGATATCCTGTACCGCGGCGCCCCTACCCAAAAAATGGCCGACGAGCGCCGCGCGCAAAATCGCAAACTCCTAGCTGGCGCGAACGACCCCGCCAGACGCGAGCAGGCCGAGCGCATAGTGCACCAGAGCGAGGAGCAGCTCTGGTCCATCCTGCAGCCGCTTCAGCGCGACCGTGACCGGGTAGACCTGCGCCTGAGGCAAATCGGCTTCAGCAATGCGATGTTGCACCATCTGAGCCAGAGCAAGCAGGCTTCGGCCGAGATAGCCATGCGCGCCCAACGCCCTTGCGTCGTGAAAGAGGTGCTGGCCCGGCCGGGCATGCAAGTCGAACCGATGACCGAGATTTTGACCTGTGTGGACCCGACGCAAACGTGGCTGGAATTGACGCTGTATCCGGACCAGTTGCCCTGGCTGCATGAAGGCGACGCCGTCGAAGTTACCTTCGACGACGGCACTACCGCGACGACACGACTAACCGGCCTGAATCCCCTGCTGGACAAGGTCAGCCACACGGCGCGCACACGGCTACCGATTGAACTCGGGCGCAGCGGCAACTTGGGCGAATATGCCTCGGTGACCATCCATGCCGCACCGCGCGAGGTCTTGGCCGTGCCTCGAAATGCCGTGATGCGCACCGGCCACGGTAACTTCGTGATGCGTGCCTTGGGCAACGGCCATTTCATGCCGGTTAAGGTGGTGACCGGTATCGAGACGGCGGAACGTACCGCCATCCTCGACGGTCTCGAGGCCGGCGACCAAGTCGCGGTCAACGGCCAGTTCCTGCTCGATGCGGCCGCCTCCATCGCCGCCACGGCCGAGCGCCTGAAGGACCAATAAGCGCATGATCGCCCGCCTCGTCGATTGGTCCATTCGCCACCGCCTGCTGGTGCTCGTCGCCAGTCTGGCGCTCGCCCTTTGGGGTATCGCCGCCAGCCGCCATTTGGTGCTCGACGCTATTCCCGATATCGCCGATGTGCAGGTCATCGTCACAGCGAGCTATCCCGGCCAGCCGCCGCAACGGGTGGAAGATCAGGTAACTTATCCACTGACCACCGCCCTGCTCTCGGTGCCCGGCACGACAGCGGTACGCGCCGTGTCGATGTTCGGCGAGAGCTTCATCTATATCATCTTCAAGGATGGTACCGATCCTTATTGGGCCCGCTCTCGCGTGCTGGAGTATTTGGCCCAGGCCAACGGCCGGCTACCGCCCGGCGTCACGCCTACGCTCGGCCCCGATGCTTCCGGCGTCGGCTGGGTCTTTCAATACGCCCTGGTCGACCGCAGCGGCAAGCACGACAACCATGAACTGCGCGCCCTGCAGGACTTCTTCCTCAAGTACGAACTGCAAAGCGTATCCGGGGTGGCCGAGGTGGCTAGCGTCGGCGCTGCGGCCAAGCAGTTCCAGATCGAACTCGACCCCAACCGCCTGGCCGCCTATCAATTGAACTTCGGCCAAGTCGCCGATGCAGTGCGCGCCGCCAACCAGTCCGGCAGCGGCTCGACCCTGGAGATGGCCGGTGCCGAATACATGGTGCGGACGAACGGCTATCTCGAATCGCTGGCCGACCTGCGCCAGGTGCCCTTGGGCGACGACGCCGAAGGCAACCCGATCCGACTCGGCCAAGTGGCCCACATCCAAACGGGGCCGGAACCGCGCCGCGGCGTGGCCGACCTCGACGGCGAAGGCGACACGGTCGGCGGCATCGTCGTCATGCGTTACGGCCACAACGCGCTCGACACCGTGGCCGCACTCAAGCAGCGCTTGCAAGAAATACGCGGCGGCCTGCCCCAGGGAGTAGAACTGGTCGTCACCTACGACCGCTCCGGCCTGATTGAACGCGCCATCGACAACCTGAGCGAGAAGCTGGTCGAGGAATCGCTGGCGGTCGCCCTGGTCTGCTTGGTCTTCCTGTTCCATCTGCGTTCCTCGCTGGTCGCGGTGGTCACCCTGCCGCTCGGCATCCTCGTCGCCATCCTGGTCATGCAGTTGCAGGGCGTCAGCGCCAACATCATGTCGCTCGGCGGCATTGCCATCGCCATCGGCGCCATGGTCGATGCCGCGATCGTGATGATCGAGAACATGCACAAACACCTGGAACGCGCCGAGCCTGAGACCGACCATTGGCAAGTCGCGCGCAATGCGGCGGTCGAGGTCGCCCCCGCCCTGTTCTTCTCGCTTTTGGTGATCACCGTGTCCTTCCTGCCGGTGTTCGCGCTGACCGGGCAGGAGGGCCGCTTGTTCGCCCCACTCGCTTTCACCAAGTCCTATGCCATGGCCGCCGCCGCCGCGCTGGCGGTCACCTTGACCCCGGTGCTGATGGGCTATGTCATCCGTGGCCGCATCCGTAGCGAACAGGCCAACCCGCTCAATCGCTGGCTGCAAGACGCCTACTGGCCGCTGCTCGCCGCCGCACTCGACCGACCCCGCGCCACGCTGGCCCTGGCCCTGGCCTTGTTGCTCAGCACCGCTTGGCCTCTCGCCCGGCTGGGTAGCGAATTCATGCCGCCGCTCTATGAAGGCGACCTGCTCTACATGCCGACCACCTTGCCCGGCCTTTCGATCGACGAGGCGGCCAAGATCCTGCAAACCACCGACCGCTTGATCCGGCAGATGCCCGAAGTCGAACGCGTCTTCGGCAAGGCCGGTCGCGCCGACACCGCCACCGACCCGGCGCCGCTATCGATGCTGGAGACCACCATCCTGCTGAAACCGCGCGAACAGTGGCCGAAGGGCCAAACCGTCGAAGGCCTGATCCGCCAGCTCGACTCCATGGTCAACCTGCCCGGCCTGACCAATGCCTGGGGCTATCCTATCCGCACCCGTATCGACATGCTGGCCACCGGCGTGCGCACCACGCTCGGGGTCAAGATCACCGGCCCCGACCTAGCCGGCATCGCCGACACCGCCGCCCGCGTCGCCGCCGCCCTGCACGACGTGCCGGGCACGCGCGCGGCCTTCGCCGAGCGCGCCTTCGGCGGCCGTTACCTCGACATCGACATCGACCGGGCACGAGCGGCCCGCTATGGCATCACCGCCGCCGATATCCAGCGCTTGGTCGAAGGCGCCATCGGCGGCGAGACCGTCACCACCGTGATCGCCGGCCGTGAACGCTACTCGGTCAACCTGCGCTATCCCCGCGCCCAGCGCACCTCGCTGCGCGCGCTGGAGGCCAGCCTGCTGACTGCAGCGAACGGCGCCACCATCCCATTAGGCGCAGTGGCCCGGATCGGCGTGGTCGACGGCCCGGCCGAGATCCGCAGCGAGAACGGCCGGCTGACCGGCTATGTCTACATCGACCTCGCCGACCGCGACATAGGCGGCTACGTGCAGCGGGCCAACGCCGCCATCGAACGCCAAGTGCAACTGGCGCCGGGCTATGCCGTCGCCTGGACCGGCCAATATGTCGAACTTGAACGCGCCAAGGCCCGCCTCGCCTGGGTGGTGCCGGCCACCCTGGCCCTGGTCTTGCTACTGCTCGCCGCCCACTTCAAGGAAATCGCCAGGCCGCTCCTGGTCCTGCTTTGCCTGCCGTTCGCGCTGATCGGCGGCTTCTGGCTGGTCTATGCCCTGGGCTATCAACTTTCGGTGGCGGTCGCCGTAGGCCTGATCGCACTGGCCGGCGTCGCGACGGAGTTCGGCGTGGTCATGCTGCTCTACATCGACCAAGCGGCACAGCGGCGCCAGGCCGAAGGCGAGATCATCACCGGCGCCATGCTGCGCGAGGCCATCGTCGAAGGTGCCCTGCTCCGCATCCGGCCCAAGGCGATGACCATGGCGGTCATCCTGGCCGGCCTGCTGCCCATCATGTTCAGCGATGCCGCCGGCTCCGACGTGATGAAGCGCATCGCCGCGCCGCTGATCGGCGGAATGATCACCGCGCCCCTGCTCTCGCTGTTCATCCTCCCGGTGCTCTATGCCCTGCTCTACGGCCGCAGTCTGCCCCCACCGAGCGGCAAATCGACCTGACCAATTTCACCGCGGTCTAGGAGGCCAGCGCGACACGGCTATAAAACGAAAAGGGGCGGCCAAGCGGTCGCCCCTTTTCGTTCGCGCAATCGATCGAGCGCCTATTCCGGATAAGGCCCCCTGAACCACCCCACCATCACCTTACGGCTACCCGAAATCAACGGCCGCGCCCGGTGAATCAGATCGGAGCGGAACACGATGGCGTTGCCGGGCTTCTTCAAAAGCTCCGATTCCTCCGGACTCAGGCATTTGCGCGCCTCATAAATCTCCTTGACGTTGGGTCCGGTGGCATGGCCGCTATGGTCGGTCAGGTCGAAGCGCCCGCCCTCGAAATCGACCCCCATTTCCGACAAGACAACGCACACCGTCAACCGCCGTTTGACCGGCTCGCTGCTAATCACATCGCTATGCCAGCCATAGGCGTCGCCCGGCTCGTTGTAATCGGTATATTGGTAGCTGCCGACATCCGACGGATAAGCGGGAAGACCGAAATAACTAACCGCAATATCGTCCACCAAGGCGCAAATTTTCCGGTGGATGGGCAGAATATCCAGGTGATTGCTGGGCGGGAAACCCACCGTGCAACCAACCCCGCCGCCCCTGTCCGTGCGCACACCCCGCTCCTTTCCGATCCGGCAAAAGGTCTCGATCTCCTCCGCCGACAACACATTCGGTATGACGATATGGGTGGGATAAACGCGATCTGCTGCCATGGATTGATCAATCGTCCCGCTAACTTGAAATTAGATTCCGCCCAATAGGATGCGTCCGAATTGAAACCAAAGGGTAATTCAATTCCGCCCGCCGCAACACACCCGCTGCGCGCATCGCTTGCCATCAAAAAGAAGATGGGGCGAACAAGCGCCCCATCTTCTCCCAATCGACAACAGACGTTGCCTTACTCGTCCTCGTCCGACTCCAACACCCGTTGCAGACCGGAGAGTTTTTCGCCCTCGCCCAGGTTGATCAGGGTGACGCCCTGGGTCGAGCGGCCGAGTTCGCGGATCTCCTTGACCCGGGTGCGGATGAGTACGCCGCCGGTGGTAATGAGCATGATCTCGTCGTCCGGGTCGACCAGGGTCGCGGCCACCACCTTGCCGTTGCGGGCGGTGGTCTGGATGGCGATCAGGCCCTGGCCGCCGCGGTTGTGCCGGGTGTACTCGGTGATCGAGGTACGCTTGCCGAAACCGTTCTCGGTAGCGGTGAGCACGGCCTGCTGCTCGTTTTCGGCGACCAGCAGGGAGATAACCTTGGCGCCCTTGCCCAGCTTCATGCCGCGCACGCCGCGGGCACCGCGGCCCATGGCGCGGACGTCGGTCTCCTCGAAGCGGTTGGCCTTGCCCTCGTCGGTGAACAGCATGACATCGTGGCTGCCGTCGGTGATCGCCACGCCGATCAGGTGGTCGCCGTCGTCCAGGCTGACGGCGATGATGCCGGCGGTGCGCGGACGGGAGAACTCGGACAGCGGCGTCTTCTTGACCGTGCCGTTGGCGGTGGCCATGAACACGAAGTGCTGGTCGTCGAACTCCTTGACCGGCAGGATGGCATTGACCACCTCGCCCGGCTCCATCTTGAGCAGGTTGACGATGGGCTTGCCGCGCGCGATGCGGCTGCCCTGCGGCACCTCGTAGACCTTGAGCCAGAACATACGGCCGCGGTTGGTGAAGCAGAGGATGTAGTCGTGGGTGTTGGCGATGAACAACTTCTCGATGAAGTCTTCTTCCTTGGTCGTGGTCGCCTGCTTGCCGCGGCCGCCACGCTTCTGGGTGCGGTATTCGTCGAGCGGCTGGGCCTTGATGTAGCCGGTGTGGGACAAGGTGACCACCACGTCCTCGGGCGCGATCAGGTCTTCCAGCGACATCTCGCGGGCGTCGGTGACGATCTCGCTGCGGCGTTTGTCGCCGAAGGCGTTCTTGATGTCGGTCAGTTCGTCGCCGATGATCTGGGTGACCCGCTCGGGCTTGTCCAGGATGTCGAGCAGGTCGGCGATGCGGGTCATCACCTCCTTGTACTCGCCGACGATCTTGTCCTGCTCCAGGCCGGTCAGACGTTGCAGGCGCAATTCGAGGATGGCCTGGGCCTGGGCGTCGGACAGGAAGTAGCCCTTCTTGTGCAGGCCGAACTCGGCACCGAGGCCGGCCGGTTTGTACAGCTCGCCGGTAGTGCGGCCAAGCATCTCCTCGACCAGGGCCGAGCGCCAGGCCTTGCCCATCAGCCCGACCTTGGCCTCGGCCGGGGTCGGCGAGGCCTTGATCAGGGCGATAATCTCGTCGACGTTGGCCAAAGCGACGGCCAGGCCTTCTAGGATGTGGCCGCGCTCGCGGGCCTTCTTCAACTCGAACTGGGTGCGGCGGGTGACCACCTCGCGCCGGTGGCGCAGGAAGGCCTCGAGGAACTGCTTGAGGTTGAGCAGGCGCGGCTGACCGTCGACCAGGGCCACCATGTTCATGCCGAAGGTGTCCTGCATCGGGGTCTGCTTGTACAGATTGTTCAGGATCACCTCGGGCATCTCGCCCCGGCGCAGCTCGATCACCACGCGCATGCCGGACTTGTCCGACTCGTCGCGAATCTCGCTGATGCCCTCGATCGCCTTGTCGCGCACCAGTTCGCCGATCTTGGCGCAGAGGTTGGCCTTGTTCACCTGGTAGGGCAGCTCGTCGATGATGATGGCCTGGCGGCCGCCGCCCTTCTCGATGTCCTCGAAGTGGCACTTGGCGCGCATGACCACGCGGCCGCGGCCGGTGCGGTAGCCGTCCTTCACGCCGGTCAGGCCATAGATGATGCCGGCGGTGGGGAAATCGGGCGCCGGCACGATGTCGATCAGCTCGTCGACCGTGATCTCCGGGTTGTGCAACACAGCCAGACAGGCGTCGGTGATCTCGTTCAGGTTGTGCGGCGGGATGTTGGTCGCCATGCCGACTGCGATACCGGCCGAGCCGTTGACCAAGAGGTTGGGGAACTTGGCCGGCAGGATCAAGGGCTCGTGCTCGGAGCCGTCGTAGTTGGGGCCGAAGTCCACCGTCTCCTTGTCGATGTCGGCCAACAGTTCGTGGGCGATCTTGGCCATGCGGATCTCGGTGTAACGCATGGCCGCCGCGTTGTCGCCGTCGACCGAACCGAAGTTGCCCTGGCCATCGACCAGCGGATAGCGCAGGGAGAAGTCCTGGGCCATGCGCACGATGGTGTCGTACACCGCGGTGTCGCCGTGCGGGTGGTACTTACCGATCACGTCGCCGACCACACGGGCCGATTTCTTGTAGGCCTTGTTCCAGTCGTTGGAGAGCTCGTGCATGGCGAACAAGACGCGCCGGTGTACCGGCTTTAGGCCGTCGCGGACATCGGGCAAAGCGCGGCCGACGATCACGCTCATGGCGTAATCGAGGTAGGAACGGCGCATTTCTTCTTCGAGGCTGACGGGGAGTGTTTCTTTGGCGAACTGTTCCATTGGCGGGGTCGTTGACGTCTCGTCGTTATCGGTTGTTTAGCTGCCGAATTCTACCATGTTCGTCCTGCCCGCCCCACCCCCTGGAACCGGCCTGGAAGCCGCACCAGGCAAGGGCACCTTGCTATTCCGGCACATTCCGGGCCTGGATGGTTGCCAGCCGGCCGGCAGCCCCCGTACGATGTGGCCTTATGACAAACAAACAAGCGGTGGACACCCGCATCGACGCGGGCTGGATCGTCCCGGTGGAGCCCGATGGGGTCGCTCTACCGGACCATAGC
>JAJZTV010000053.1 GCA_021847385.1 Pseudomonadota bacterium
GAGCCGGGCCGTGCGGGCGTGGTAATTGCCGGTGCCGAGGTGGGCGTAGCGCTTCAGTTGCCCCTTCTCACGCCGAACCACCATGGCCAGTTTGGCATGGGTCTTGTGGCCGACCACGCCGTAGACCACGTGGGCCCCGGCATCCTCCAACTGCTTGGCCCAATTGATGTTGGCCTCTTCGTCGAAGCGGGCGAACAGCTCGACCACGGCGGTGACTTCCTTGCCGCGCTGGGCGGCGGCGATCAACTGGCGCATCAGTTCCGAGTCGGTGCCGGTGCGGTAGACGGTCTGCTTGATCGCCAGTACGTCGGGGTCCTCCGCCGCCTGGGCGATGAAGTCGATCACCGGCTGGAACGATTGAAAGGGGTGGTGCAGCAGGATATCGCCGGCGCTGATGGCCTTGAAGATATCGGGCTGCCGGATGATCTGGTTCGGCACGCCCGGCGTGAACGGCGGGAATTTCAAGTCGGGCCGCTCGACCCGATCCGGCACCGCCATCAGCCGGACCAGATTGACCGGGCCGGCCACTTGATATAAATCGTCGCGCGCCAGGTTGAACTGGCGCAACAGAAACTCGACGGTCGCCTCGCGGCACATGTCGGAGGCCTCCAGGCGCACGGCGTCGCCGAAGTGGCGGTGCGGCAACTCGCCCTGCAATTGCTCGCGCAGGTTCTTGGTTTCTTCCTCGTCGACGAACAGATCGGAGTTGCGGGTGACCCGGAATTGGTTGCAGCTCAAGACCTCCATGCCGGCGAATAGCTCGCCGACATGGGCGTGGAGGATGGAAGAAAGGAAAACGAAGCTGTATTCGCAGCTGGCGACCTCGCGTGGCAATTGGATCACCCGCGGCAGCGAGCGCGGTGCCTGGACCACGGCCATGCCCGAGTTGCGGCCGAAGGCGTCCTTGCCGGACAGTTCGACCACGAAGTTCAGGCTCTTGTTGAGCACGTTGGGGAAGGGGTGGGCCGGATCGAGACCGATCGGGGTCAGCACCGGCATCAGGTCGCTGAAAAAATAGTCGCGAATCCATTTGGCCTGTTCCGGCGTCCACTGCGCCCGTTTATGGAAGCGGATGCCTTCGTCCGAGAGTGCGGGCAGCACATGTTCGTTGAGCACCTGGTATTGGCGGGCCACCAGGGCATGGGCCTGCTTGGCGACCTCCTTCAGGGCCTGGCGGGCGGTGATGCCGTCCGGTCCGGCATGGTGTGGGTTCAGTCGCATCTGCTCCTTGAGGCCGGCGACGCGGATCTCAAAAAACTCGTCCATATTGCTGGAGAAGATGCAGAGGAAGCGCAGGCGTTCCAGCGGCGGGGTGTCGGCGTCTTCCGCCTGGGCCAACACCCGGCGGTTGAATTCGAGCAAGCCAAGTTCGCGATTGATAAGGTATTCGCTTTGGAACGAAGAGGTCATGGCCGATTATGAAAATATTGTCGTGAAAGCTTAGGCGACGATGTTAATGTGAATGCCAGCGGGACTATCTATACCATGGCTCTGCATCATGTTTGATGAAATCGAGTTGAAACTTGGGTTGGCACCGGGCGAGGCGTTGCACTTGCGGCGTAGCGCCGTGCTGCAAGGCCTGCGTTCGAGCCGTCGTCTATTGCATAGCGTCTATTTCGATACCCCGGGTTTCGACTTGATGCGCCAAGGCGTGGCCTTGCGCCTACGCAAGGTGGGCCGTCGGTGGGTTCAGACGGTGAAGGCAGAGGCCGGGCAGGCCGGCGCGCTGACTGTGCGGCCCGAGTGGGAGGTGCCGGTACGCGCGGGCCGGCTCGACATCGACGGCTTGCCGGAGGCGGCGCGGGGCTTTTTTACGCCGGCTGTCGTGGCCGCGCTTGCGCCCTGCTTCAGCACCCATTTCGAACGTACGACTTGGCTGATTGCCCGCGCCGGCGAGCGTCTGGAACTGGCGCTGGATCGCGGCGAAATTCGCGCCGGCCGCCGGCGCCTGGCCATCTCCGAAGTGGAACTTGAGTTGCAAGAGGGGCGGCCAGCGTTTTTGTTCGATGTCGCCGAGCGGCTGATGGAGACCGTGGCCTTTCATATGGAGCCGCGCAGTAAGGCCGAACGCGGTTATCAGTTGGCCGGCGCGGTTGTACCGAGGCCGGTCAAGGCCATCGCCCCCGCACTCGAAATGGCCGCTGCGCCGGGCCACGCCTGGCGGACGATGGTTGGCGCTGCCCTCACGCAACTTACCGCCAATGTGCCCGGCCTTCTGGCCGATGACGATCCGGAATACATCCATCAAGCGCGGGTGGCGATCCGCCGGCTCTTGGCCTTGGCCGGGCTGGCGCGGCTGGTCGGCTTGCGGCGGCCTGCTTGGCGCGGCGGCCTGCGTGCCTTGATGGGCAAGCTGGCTCCGGTGCGGGAATGGGATGTCTTCATCGGTGAAGTGCTGCCCAGTTTGAGGGGGATCACGCCGCGTCAGCGCGATAGCGTCCTCGCCGCGGCAGTGCGCAAGCAGCGCCTGTTGCGGCAGCGGGCGCGCACCGCCTTGCGCGCTGCCGAATTCGTCGCCCTGATATTGCTTATCGGGCGCGACCTAGTCTCTGAGTATGAAGGCGGCGGTTCGATGCGGCAATGGGCCAAGACGGCACTCGATTCGCGGCTGAAGACGTTAAGGCGACGGGGGCGCCGGTTCGATCGGCTCGATTCGGCAGCCCGGCATCGCCTGCGGATCGCCGCTAAAAAATTGCGTTATGTGGCCGATGCCTTCGCGCCGCTCTATGGCGAGGCGGCCGAGGCGTATCTCGAACGCTTGGCGGCATTGCAGGATGAATTGGGCCGGGCCAACGATTTGCGCATGGCCCTGGACGGGCTGCCGCGCCTAAAACTCGATGCGGCGTTGGCAACCCGATTGCGCGGTGCCTTGGCGCGCAGTTTGAAAGACCAGGCCGCCCAGGCCGATGGCCAGGCCTCAACGCTTTGGCATGGCTTGCATAAGCGGCGCCCGTTCTGGCGCAAGCCGGTCACGCGCGCCTAGCGTGCAGCCTCGTCCAGGCGCGTGCGGTCCAATACCTGGATTTTGCGGCCGTGCACTTCGATGATGCCGCTCTTGCTCAGTTGACCGAGGACCCGCGATAGCGTTTCCGGGGCCAGATTCAGCCGGGCCGCCAGGGTCTGCTTGCTGGAGCCGAGTTCGACCGTGCAGACATTCGTTCCGGTATTTCGGCATTCTTGCGCCAAATAGCTGGCGACCTTTTGTGCGCTGGTGCGCAAGGCGCAGTTCTCGATGTCGCTCATCAATTCGTGCAGGCGTATCGACAGGCTGGCCAGCATCTTGCGCGCCAGTCGCGGGTTTTCGTCGATCGCATCGAGCAGGGATTGTTTATCGATCAACAACACGATGCTGTCCTGTGTGGCTTGGGCGCTGAGCGGGTAGGGTTTATCCAAGAACGTTACCGCCTCGCCGAAGGACTGGCCCGGATTGACGATATGCATCACCTTTTCGCCCCCCTGGGGGGAGGGGATGGCCAATTTGATCTGCCCCATGATCACCAAATGCATGCCCTGCGGCGATTCGCCTTTTTGGAAGACGATCTCGTTCTTCTGGACGCGGTATTCCCGGGTTGTTTGTGCGATTTGCTGCAGTTCGGTCTCGCTAAGGCCGACGAATAGGGGCTGGCGAGAGAGGATTTCGGCAACCGAGTGCCGGTTTTCAAGCATCATGGTGTGGGCGATGTACTAAGATGGGTAATCCTTGGCAGGCGACATCATCGCAAAAAAAATTGACGCACGTTAAAGAAGATAAAAGGACTTGCTAGTCATAATAAAGCCGGTGATGTAAAAGAGTAGAAAGAGGTGCGGATATGAATCTTTCGGGGATCTTAGTCGTCAGCAAGCCCGAGCGGATGGCCGAGGTGGTGACGTCCTTGGCCGCTTTGCAAGGCATCGAAGTACATCAGAGCGATCCGGCCAGCGGTCGGATCATCGTGGTGCAGGAGGCCGTCGATATCCACGCCGAGTTGGAGGCCATCAAACGAATCAAGGTGTTACCGCACGTCATCATGGCGGAGATGGTTTACCACTACATTGCCGAAGACGAAAAAGAATACGAGGCCCTGCCGCCGGAGCTGGAAGCCGCCGGCGAGGCTTGTTCCATACCGAAAGATCTGCAGGAATGATCCATTGCGCTGACAGGAGGATGAGATGGGACTGACGCGTCGAGATTTTCTGAAAACCAGTATCGCGGCCAGTACGGCGGCGACGGTAGGTATGCCCCTGTCGAAGACGGCCGAGGCGGCGGTCAAGCAGGCCGAGGCCGGCTGGCAATGGGACAAGGCGGTCTGCCGCTTTTGCGGTACCGGCTGCGGCATCATGGTCGCCACCCAGGGCGGTAAGATCGTCGCGACCAAGGGCGACCCCGATGCCCCGGTCAACCGCGGCTTGAACTGCGTGAAGGGCTATTTCCTCGGCAAGATCATGTACGGCGCCGACCGGTTGACCCAGCCGCTGCTACGTATGACCAACGGCAAGTTCGACAAGAAGGGCAAGTTCGTGCCGGTCAGTTGGGACCAGGCCCTGGACGTCATGGTCGAGAAATTCATGGCGGCCTACAAGGAGAAGGGGCCGCACGGTGTGGCGATCTTCGGCTCCGGCCAGTGGACCGTGCCCGAGGGCTATGTCGGCGCCAAGCTGTGGAAGGCGGGCTTCCGCTCCAACAACATCGACCCCAATGCCCGCCATTGCATGGCCTCGGCCGTGGCCGCCTTCATGCAGACCTTCGGCATCGACGAGCCGGCCGGCAACTACGATGACATCGAGACCACCGATACTGCCGTGCTCTGGGGCGCCAATATGGCCGAGATGCACCCCATCCTGTGGTCGCGCATCACCAACCGGCGGCTGACCCACAAGGACATGGTCGTGGTGAACCTGTCGACCTACGGCAACATGTCGTCCGACATCGCCGACATCGAGATCGTGTTCCGGCCCAGCGGCGATTTGGCCATCCAGAACTACATCGCGCGCGAGATCGTCAAGCGCAACGCGGTGAACTGGGACTTCGTCCACAAGCACGCGGTGTTCGCCACCGGTCCCTACGACATCGGTTACGGCTTCCGTCCGGCCAAGGCCGACCAGTTCAACTCGGCCAAGGAAATGGAGGTGGTGAAGAACGAGCAGGCCCATGTGATCGACAAGTGGGAGGCCATCGCCCAGCGCAAGCAGGAGGGCGAGGTGGTCAAGCAGAGCAACATCCTCGGCGCCAAGCCGGCGGCCGACTGGGCGATCAGCTTCGAGGACTTCGCCAAGGCGCTCGAGCCCTACGACCTCGACTTCGTCACCGCCGTGGCCAAAGGTAACCCGGACGAAGCCGATGCCGAGTTCAAGGCCAAGCTGCAAAAATTGGCCGACCTGTATTGCGACCCGAAGCGCAAGGTCGTGTCCTACTGGACCATGGGTTTCAACCAGCACCAGCGCGGCACCTGGGTCAACGAGCAGTGCTATATGAACCACTTGCTGCTGGGCAAGCAGTCCATGCCCGGCAACGGTGCCTTCTCGCTGACCGGCCAGCCCTCCGCTTGCGGCACCGCGCGCGAGGTGGGCACTTTCTCCCATCGCTTGCCGGCCGACATGGTGGTCAACGTCAAGAAGCACCGGGACACCGCAGAGAAGGTCTGGAAGCTGCCGGCCAATACCCTCAACCCGGCCATTGGCAGCCATTACGTCAAGATCATGCGCGATCTGGAGGATGGCACGGTCAAGTGGGCCATGGTCCAGGTGAACAACCCCTGGCAGAACACCTCCAACCTCAACCATTGGATCAAGGCGGCACGCGAGATGGACAACTTCATCGTCTGCTGCGACGCCTATCCGACGGTGTCGGCCAAGGTCGCCGACCTGGTGCTGCCGGCGGCCATGATCTACGAGAAGTGGGGTTTCTATGGCAACGCCGAGCGCCGCACCCAGTGCTGGCGCCAGCAAGTGCCGCCCCCGGGCCAAGCCAAGGGCGACCTGTGGATCCTGCTGGAGATGGCCAAGCGGATCAAACTCAAGGACGTTTGGGGCGAGCAGAAGGTGCCGGGCCTGAAAGAGGCCGGCTTCGAGGACGGCAAGCTGCCCAGCGTGTTGGATGAGGCGATGAAGATGGGCTACAAGGCGGATATGAGCTTGTATGAGGCCCTGTTCGCCACGCCGGACAACAAGCAGAGCTACAAGTGGCCGGACGCGGTGGCCAAGGGCCACGCCAATCATATTGCCGAAACCCTGAAAGACGGCTGGTTCCCCGAGAAGGCGATGTTCGAGGAATATCGCAAGTTCGGCAGCGGCCATGGCCACGACTTGGCGCCCTTCGATGTCTACTACCGGGACGATGTCCGTGGTCTCAAATGGCCGGTGGTGGAGAAGGAGGGCAAGTGGACCGAGACCCGCTGGCGCTTCAACGAAGACTATGACCCCTACGTCAAGAAGGGGGCCGGCATCGAGTTCTACGGCAACAATGGCAAGTCCATGGTCGTGGGCGACCTCGACAAACCCGGCGATGGCAGCAAGAAGGTCGACATCTCGGGCAAGGCCAAGATCTACTTCCGGCCTTATGCCAGTCCGGTCGAGCAGCCGGACAAGGAGTTCAACCTCTGGCTGTGTACCGGCCGCGTGCTCGAACATTGGCACTCGGGCTCCATGACCCGGCGCGTGCCCGAACTGCACCGCGCCGTGCCCGCCGCCGTGTGCTGGATGCACCCGAAGGATGCCGAGTCGCGCGGCCTCAAGCGCAACGACCTGATCTGGGTAGAGTCGCGCCGGGGCAAGGTCAAGGTCCGGGTCGAGACCGGCGGTCGCAATCGGGTGCCGCGTGGCCTGGTCTATGTGCCATGGTTCGACGAGGGCGTATTGATCAACAAGGTGACCTTGGACTCGACCTGCCCGATCTCGAAAGAGACCGACTTCAAGAAGTGTTCGGTCAAGGTCTACAAGGCCTGATTCGTCAACGTCCTGCCGGGCGCGGCACAACGTGCCGCTGACCCGGAATTCGATTGTCTTGGCTTCCCGCTCGGGCGGGAATGATGGTTCAGGGCCCACATGGCAGAAGCAAACGTTACCCGTCGCGATTTTTTAGTGAAACTGGCCCAGGGTACCTCCCTCGCGGCGACGGGTGCCTTTTTATGGGCACACCTGCTGCGGCAGGAGGCGCGGGCGCAGCCCTATGCCTTGCGTCCCCCCGGCGCTTTGTCCGAGCTCGATTTCAATGCCATGTGCATCAAATGCGGTCAGTGCGTAACGGCGTGCCCTTACGACACTCTGAAGCTCGCACCGGCAGGCGGCGGCATTCCGATCGGTACGCCGCATTTCACGCCACGCAAGGTGCCGTGTTATCTGTGCCCGGATATCCCCTGTATGAATGCCTGCCCGACCGGGGCGTTGTCGCCGGAGTTGAAGAACATCAACGATTCCCGCATGGGGCTGGCCGTGATCGACATCGAGAACTGCCTGTCGTGGAAAGGCTTGCGGTGCGAAATCTGTCATCGCGAATGTCCGCTCAAAGGCAAGGCGATCACCTTGGAGACCCACCCGCGCCAGTTGAGCAAACATGCGATGTTCGTGCCGCTGGTGCACTCGGATGCCTGTACCGGTTGCGGCATCTGCGAGCGGGCCTGTCCGACGCAGGAAGCGGCCATCCGCATCCTGCCGCACAATTTGGTGCAGGGGAAAATCGGCGAGCATTATCGTCTAGGTTGGACCTTCGAAACCGAGATCACCCAGGACTTCAAGCCCGCCGCACCGGCTGCTCCCGCTGCCCCAGCCGAGGTGCCCAAGCAGGCACCCGGCATGGACTACCTTAATCAGGGGCTGTGATGACGAGCGCAGCCAATCCTTCTCCCCGCGGCCTTGGCGTACGCCTGTGGTCTTGGCGCTACTTCATGCTGCGCCGCTTGAGCCAGTTCGGCATCTTGTTGCTGTTCTTCGGCACGGCGCATTGGGGCTGGCAGGTAGCCAAGGATGTGCCGCTGTTGATCGGCAATCTCAGCGCCTCGGAATTCGTCGGCCTGTTCCCGATGGCCGATCCCTTCGCGACGCTCCAGATATTCGTTACCGGCCACCTGTTGCAGCAAAAGGTGATCATCGGTGCCCTGATCGTGCTGGCGTTCTATGCCCTGGTCGGTGGCCGGGTGTACTGCGCCTGGGTCTGTCCGGTGAATCTGGTGACCGACTTGGCCGGCTGGTTGCGCCAGCGTTTCGGTATCCCGGCACCGACCTACCTTGGCCGCAATACCCGCTATTTCGTGCTTGCCGCCTCGTTGGTGTTGTCGGCGCTGATGGGGGTGGCGGCCTTCGAGTGGGTCAGTCCGATCGGCATGATGCAGCGCGAGATCATCTTCGGTTTCGGTCTGGGGTTCCAGGCCTTGCTGGCCATCTTCCTGTTCGATCTGCTGATCTTGAAGCACGGCTGGTGCGGTCATTTGTGTCCGCTTGGGGCGTTCTGGTCCGTGGTCGGGCGGCGTACGGCGCAGGTCCGGGTGCGCTTCGACAAGACGACCTGCACCCATTGCGGCGATTGTGCCAAGGTCTGCCCCGAGCCGCAGGTGTTGAACCTGAAACGGTTGGAAGAGGTGGGCTATGTCTATTCGGGCGAGTGCAGCAATTGCGGCCGCTGTACGCCGGTGTGTCCCGAGGGGAGCCTGCGGTTCGACTTGAGGCCGTTGATTCGCCGTCACAACATCGAGGCGGGCAAGGGTCATGAGCAATAGGACATGTCTTGATTAGGTGTGCAAAGGAGGATGTGATGAAAAAACTCGCATTGATTGCAATGGCGCTCTCGATGGCACTCGCCGCTCAGGCGGGTTCGGCTGCGGACAAGAAGGCCGTGGCCGACGATCAGATCGGCCTGTCCAAGACCAGCGTCGAAGCGGTACCCGATCCGCAGGTGTTCCATTACCGCAGCAATGCGCCGTTCAGCGGGCAGGTCTTGCCGCGGGCCTATCAGGGTGCGCCGCCCCAGGTGCCGCATGAGATCAAGGACTTCGTGCCGATCACGCGCGAGAACAATATGTGTGTCGGTTGCCACCAACAACCGGACATGGTCGGCAAGAAGACGAAGGGGCAGCCGACGCCACTGCCGGCCAGCCACTACGTCGACGTGAAAACCAACACCTTGAACATGGGGCGTTACACCTGTACGCAATGCCATACCCCCCAGGCCACGGTGAAGCCCTTGGTCAACAACACCTTCGGCGGCAAGAAATAAGTCGCTCCTCGCCGGCGCCCCGCCACTGCGGGGCGTCGACTGCTGTTTGCGGCTAGAATGGCGGTTTGCCATTTGAGTTGCCGTCGTGTCGTCTGCCGCATGTCAAATCCGGGTCTTGTTTTCCGAACCCCTGAATTTGGGGCCGGGAAAGATTCGCCTGTTGGAGGCGATTCACGAGACCGGCTCCATCTCCGGGGCGGCCCGGCTTCTGCATATCTCATATCGGCGGGCCTGGTTGATGGCGGATACCTTGAACAAGGTCTTTCCCTCGCCGCTGATCGACACGGCGGCCGGCGGGGTGCGCGGTGGCGGCGCCCGTTTGACGGTGCTCGGGGAAGCGGTGCTGGCAAGCTATCGGCGCCTGGAAACTAAAGCGGCGAAGGCGATCTCGAAAGAGGTCGAGGCCATTCTGGCCTTGGCTCGCTAAGCCGGCGAGGAACGATCGAAACTGTTAGGAGAAACCCATGAAGCATTGGATGTCCGTTTGGGTGGCCGTGTTCGGCCTGGTGTGCGCCACGCAAATAGCGGTGGCCAGCGATGATTTCGCGGTGGTTGTAAGCAAGAAGGCCAATTTTGACGACGTGCGTGAAAATGCGGTGATGGCGATCGAGAGCCGCGGCGTGAAGATCGATCACGAGAGCTTTATCGCCGACATGCTGGCCCGCACCGGCCGCGATCTCGGTTTGACCAAGGCGGTGTATCTGCGCGGCGATCAACTCCAGTTCTGCAAGGCCGATCTCTCGCGCGCAATGATGGAGGCCGATCCGCGCAATATGGTGTTCTGTCCTTTCATCATTAATCTCTATGTCACCCCGGACAAGCCGGATATCGTCAATGTGGCCTATCGCAAGCCCTACATCCCCGGGGCCTCCAAGGCAAGCAAGAAGGCCCTGGCCAATGTCGAGAAGATGCTGGCCGACATCGTGCGCGAGTCTTTGCAGTAGACATGTCGACCTTTCTGGCGGTGGGCTTGGGCGCGGCCATCGGCGCCTGGTTGCGTTGGGGGCTCAGCATCTGGCTGAATTCACCGGCCGATCCGGTGCCCTATGGCACGTTGGCCGCTAATCTGCTCGGCGGCTATCTGGTCGGCCTGGCCGTGGCCTATTTCGCCCACCATGGCGAGTTTTCGCCGGAACTCAAGTTATTCCTCATTACCGGCTTCATGGGCGGGCTGACCACTTTCTCGACCTTTTCGGTCGAGGTCTTCACTCTCTTGGCGCGGGCCCAATACGCGCTGGGTTTCCTGGCCATGGCTGTCCATGTGGCCGGCTCGCTGGCGATGACCGGTTTGGGGGTCTGGAGTTTTCGGCTGGTGAAGGGCTAGGCCTGCCGGCTTTGCGTGACGGCCTCGCGGTCAGGGCCGTTTTCTAGTAGAATCTCGCATCACCTCCACCGCTTATGCCATGACCCGATACGTATTTGTCACCGGTGGCGTAGTTTCATCCCTGGGCAAAGGGATTGCCGCCGCCTCACTTGCCGCGATCCTCGAATCGCGCGGTCTACGGGTCACCCTCCTCAAACTCG
>JAJZTV010000054.1 GCA_021847385.1 Pseudomonadota bacterium
CTTCAGGATCGATACGATCTGCTGCTCGCTAAACTTCGATTTCTTCATGTAGAGCTTCCTTTCAGGGAAAAACTCTACTTCAAATCGGCCCGAAAATCCGAGGAGGCTTCAATATTGGCCGGGGACGGGCACGTTGCCCGCATATGCTACGAACGTGACGCTAGCTGACCAAAAGGTCGATGTGGTGAAGAATATCGACCTTTCTCAATATTCTGGCCTACAGGTTTTGGTGGGCTATGGAACCGATGTTACTGATGTTGTGAGCAGCAATGCATTTGAGACTGTATATACGGTTCCATGATTATGGGCTTTGAGTTGCCGTAGAACATTCCCAATAGGAAAGGATACAAAGATGAAACAGGTAAAGCTTATTGTCGCTACTGGCTTTTGTTTGTTTTCTGCGGCGGCTTTTTCTCAAGGAGCCAAAACGCAATTGCCTGACGATATTGCCCCTTTCTTCAAGGGCCAGAAATTCTCAGCCACCACATCGATGCCTAGCGGCACCTTTACGTCGGAGGTTACCCAAAACGCAGATGGTTCGGCTGCGATCAGCACCGGGCCACGTGGGCCAGATGCTGGAGAGTGGTCCTATGAAGCCGGCCGCCACTGCGTAACATGGAAATATAGGTACGATAATTCCTGCGGTACTCTAACAAAGGAGGCCGATGGCTCGGTTAAGAGGACTCGCGAAGGTACAGGCGTGGTGACTATATGGCGCATCGAGCAATAACCCCATTTTGAATCGCCCCGGCCCCAGCAGACACCTATGAGCCTTAAACTTGAGGCTAGCAAGGGGGTGTCATGAGCGGCGAGCGTTACCCAGAAGAATTCAAGATTGAAGCGGTCAAGCAGGTGACCGAGCGAGGCCACCCGGTCGTTGATGTGGCAAACAGGTTTGGGGTGCCCCAACACGGCTTGTATGGATGGATCAAACGTTACAGCCTGCCAGAAGGCGAACGCCGTGAACTGGAGGGGCAGACGGCAGAGATCAGGCGCTTGAAGGTGGAGCTGAAGCGCGTGACCGAAGAGCGAGACATCCTAAAAAAGGCCGCCGCATACTTTGCGAAGGAGTCCCGGTAAGGTATGCGTTCATTCGGGACCATGAAGCGCACCATGGGGTGCACCGCCTGTGTCGGATGATGTCTGTGCATCCCAGTGGCTACTACGCCTGGAAGGCCGAACCCTTATCGCCCCGGCAGCAAGAAGACCAACGCCTCACCGGCCTGATCACACAATTCTGGCTGGAGAGCGGTGGGGTCTATGGCTATCGCAAGATCACCGATGACCCGCGGGAGGTTGGCGAATCGTGTGGTAAGTACCGGGTTCGCCGGCTGATGCGGATGGAGGGCCTGCGTGCCCAGGTCGGCTATCGGCGCCGGCCGGGGCAATGATATGGCCGGCCTTCCGTGGTGGCACCCAACCATGTCCAGCAGCAGTTCGATGTCACCGAGCCGAATCGGGTCTGGGTGACAGATATCACCTATATCCACACCCACGAGGGCTGGTTGTATCTGGCCGTGGTGCTCGATCTCTTCTCGCGTCAGGTGGTCGGCTGGTCAATGCAACCGCGAATGGATCGGGAACTGGCCATCAACGCCCTGCTGATGGCGGTCTGGCGGCGCCAGCCCACGCAGCCTGTTATCATCCATTCAGATCAGGGTGCCAGTTCAGCAGTCATGACTGGCAGGCCTTCCTGAAGGCGCACAACCTGGTGCCCAGCATGAACCGGCGTGGCAACTGCCATGACAACGCCGTGGCCGAGAGCTTCTTCCAACTGCTCAAGCGGGAGCGCATTCGTCGCAAGACCTATGTGAATCGGGAAGAAGCCAGGCGGGACGTGTTCGATTACATCGAGATGTTCTACAACCCGAAGCGCCGGCATGGTTACGCCAACCGGCTGTCTCCGGTAGAGTTCGAAAGCAGTATTTCAACCGGCTCGAATGTGTCTACTAAAGCCGGGGCGATTCACAACTCGCATCAGACAATGCCGACACTGCCGTGGTTGCCACAAGCACGACGCCGACCCCGCAGCAGTCACCCGTTCAGTCAAGCAACAAAGCCATTGCCGCCTACCAACAGCTGGCTAAGCCAGCATCTTAATCAAGCAAACGCGTATAGTACTTTTTTACCAGTCAAAAACCAGGGTTCTTGGTTATTTATCTTTTATTACATAGCTACAATGATGGTGAACCAAGCGTTCTTGTCTAACAGTCGGAAAGCTATGGAGATTAGCAACCAGGTCACCAGCCTTAGTGCCCTGAACCTAACGCAAAACTTGGGTGGAAATGATATTGCCGCCACGCGCCCCATCCCTGCGCTGGATGTAAACAATACAACCACATCCAACCAAAACTCCGACTCGTCCAATACGCAGAGCACATTGCGCCAAGCAGATCGTCAAGCGGCGATCGACAGGCCGGCCAGCAACACGGCTGCCTATACCAATTTTGTCTATGAAAACAGCCGGGAAGTCATGAAGGTGCTAGGCACATCCGACGTACTGCTTTACCAAATCCCCGCAAGGGGCGAACTGGAAATCATCAAGGCCGAGAACGCAGCGCGAGCAATCGACGCGACCGCTTAAGACAGCCATCAATAATGTGGGGAAGATATTTGGTGGGCAGCACAGGGTTCGAACCTGTGACCCCCGCCGTGTGAAGGCGGTGCTCTACCGCTGAGCTAGCTGCCCGAAAGAGGCCGCAATTCTACCCACAGCCCCCTACGCGGTCAAAAGCTTTTTCTCGCCCGCATTGGGGTAAGACCGAGCGTCCGGTAGAATTGCGGCCTCTTCGATCCCTATTCTGCCTTCACCATGGTCCGCACCCGCTTCGCCCCCTCCCCGACCGGCTATCTGCACATCGGCGGCGCCCGCACCGCGCTGTTCTCCTGGGCCTATGCCCGAAAGCTAGGCGGCCAGTTCATCCTGCGCATCGAGGATACCGATCAGGAGCGGTCGACTTTGGAATCCGAACGAGCCATCTTGGAAGGCATGGCTTGGCTAGGCATCGATTGGGACGAAGGCCCCTTCTATCAAATGAAGCGGCTCGATCGCTACAAAGAGATCGCGCAGCGCCTGCTCGACGAGGACAAGGCCTACTGGTGCTATGCCAGCAAGGACGAATTGGATGCCATGCGCGAAGAGCAGCGCGCCCGCGGCGAGAAACCCCGCTATGACGGGCGTTGGCGGCCAGAGCCGGGCAAAACTCTGCCGCAGCCCCCAGCCGGGGTGCAGCCGGTGCTGCGGTTCAAGACCCCGCACGACGGCGCGGTCAGCTTCGACGACATGATCAAGGGCAGCATCACGGTGGCCAACAGCGAATTGGACGACCTGGTACTGATGCGCGGCGATGGCATCCCCACCTACAACTTCGGCGTGGTGATCGACGACTGGGATATGGGCATCACCCATGTCATCCGCGGCGACGACCACGTCAACAACACGCCGCGCCAGATCAACATCCTGCAGGCCCTAGGTGCGCCCATCCCGATCTACGCCCATGTACCGATGATCCTCGGCCACGACGGCGAGCGGCTGTCCAAGCGGCACGGCGCGGTGTCGGTGCTGCAATACCAGGAGGACGGCTACCTGCCCGAGGCCCTGCTCAACTATCTGGCCCGCCTGGGCTGGGGTCACGGCGACGACGAGAAATTCAGCATGCAGCAGTTCGTCGAATGGTTCGATGCCGGCAATGTCAGCCATTCCCCGGCCCGCTTCGATCAGGAGAAACTCGCTTGGCTGAACCAGCAATACCTCAAGGAAGCCGACAATGATCGGCTGGCCGGTTTAGCGTTGCCCTTCCTTCACAAACAAGGGATCGAACTGGATAGCGGCCCCGACTTGGTTAAGCTGATGGGGCTGCTGAAAGAACGCGTAGCGACAATCGAGGAGCTGGCCGATGCCTGCCACATCTTCTTCCGCCAAACAGAGCCTTCCATCGAAGAACTCAAGGCCAAACTGACATCAGAGGCGCTGCCTGCCCTAGAGCGATTGAAAGCCGATATGGCCGGCATCAGCTGGGAAGCAACAAGTATCAACCAGTTGCTCAAAGACACCGCCAAAGCATTCGGGCTCAAACTGGGACAAATCGGCATTCCGCTTCGGCTGGTGCTGTTCGGCACCGCGCAAACCCCATCGCTGGACCATACTCTGGAACTGCTGGGGCGGGAAGAAACCATGCACCGATTTGAGGCGGCATGGCCGCATACCTTGGCTGTGCTACAAGCGGACTGAACACTAACCCTTCTTCAGACAAGCCCGGTAGAATAGCGCCCTCACGATCCATAGCGGGCGTGACCGATAAGCAAGAAACTTGCGCAGACCTTCGGTCGCGGTGTAACTGAATCGTTGTCGATAGAATCTAAATGGCTGCCAAAAAAACCAGTAATGCCAACCCCAAAACCAAGCTGATCGCTTCTTTGACCAGCCCGTTCGCGCGCAAGGTGCGTATCGTGGCGGCCGAGAAACGTATCGAATATGAATTGGTCGTCGATATTCCCTGGAACGACGATACCCAAGTGCCCAAGCACAACCCCTTGGGCAAGGTACCGGTATGGGTGCCGGAAGACGGCAAGAGCATCTTCGATTCCCGCGTTATCGTCGAATACCTCGACGGCATCAGCCCGGTCAGCCACCTGCTACCCAAGGACGCCCGCGCCCGCATCGCGGTGAAACGCTGGGAAGCCCTGGCCGACGGCTTATGCGATGCCGCTGCCTTGGTTTTCCTAGAACGCAAGCGGCCGGCCAAGCAGCAGGACAAGGCCTGGATCGACCGGCAGATGAAGAAGGTCATCGCCGCGCTGGAAGAAATGAGCGAAGAGCTCGGCCAGCGTGACTGGTGCCACGGTGAGGGTTACAGCCTGGCCGACATCGGCGTCGGCTGTGCCCTGGGCTACCTGGATCTACGCTACAAGGACGAGATCGACTGGCGCCGCAGCCACCCCAACCTGGCCGAACTCTACGACCGCCTGATGGAACGGCCGGCATTCAAAGAGACCGTCCCGCCGGCCGCCTAGATAATCACTCCACCGCCCAGGCAGACGTCGCCGTCGTAGAGCACGACCGACTGCCCGGGTGTCACCGCCCACTGCGGCTCATCGAACACCAGCTTCAAATGATGGTCTGAAACCGCCTGAACGGTGCAGGCGGCATCCTGTTGCCGATAGCGGGTCTTGGCGCCGTAACGGCGACCGGCCTCGGGCGCCGGGCCGACCCAGCTCAGGTCATGCGCCTGCAGGTCCGAACTCAAAAGCAAGGGGTGCTCGTGGCCCTGGACCACGATGAGCTCGTTCTTCGCCATGTTCTTGCCGGCGACAAACCAGGGCACACCCTCCTCCGCACCCTTCACCCCGCCGATGCCCAGGCCCTGGCGCTGGCCCAGGGTGTAATACATCAGCCCGAGGTGTTCGCCGATCACCCGGCCCTCGGGCGTGCGCATCACGCCCGGCTGGGTCGGCAGGAAGCGTTGCAAAAACTCGCGGAACGGCCGCTCGCCGATGAAGCAGATGCCGGTGCTGTCCTTCTTGGCGTAGTTGGGCAGCGCTGCCTTGCGCGCCAACTCGCGCACCTCGGGCTTGGTCAGGCCGCCCAGCGGGAACAGCGTGCGGGCGATCTGGTGCTGCTGCAGGCGGTAGAGGAAATAGCTCTGGTCCTTGTTGGCGTCGACCGCCTTCATGAGCCTGCGGCTCGGCGCCTCGCCCTCCAGCTTGGCATAGTGGCCGGTGGCGATGAAGTCCGCCTTCAGCGTCAACGCGTGGTCGAGAAAGGCCTTGAACTTGATCTCGGCATTGCACAGCACGTCCGGGTTGGGTGTGCGGCCGGCCTGGTATTCCTGCAGGAAATAGGCGAACACCCGGTCCTGGTATTCGCGGCTGAAGTTCACCAGCTCGATCTCGATGCCGAGCACCTCGCCCACCGCCAGCACGTCCTTGAAGTCCTGCTCGATCGGGCAATCCTCTTCGAGATCGTCGGCCTCCCAGTTCTTCATGAACACGCCGACCACCTCGTGCCCCTGCTGCTTCAAGAGCCAGGCGGTGGCGGCCGAATCGACGCCGCCGGAAAGGCCCACGACAATTCTGCTCATGGCACGATACGGCTCATGCGCCCTCGATCAGTTCCGTGATCAGGCCCAGCGGGAAACGCTGGCCGCGCCGGTAGTCTTCGATGCAGCGCAGGATCAAGGGACTGCGGTGGCGCTCGCGCGTCGCTTCGATCTCGGCCGGGGTGAGCCAGAGCGCGCGCAGGATGCCGGTGTCCAGCGCCCGCTCCGGCTCATGACCCGTGGTCTGGCCGATGAAGGCGAAGCGCAGATAGGTGCGACCCTTGCTCGGGTGGCGCCAGCGGTAGACGCCGAGCAGGGCCTCGGGCTCGAAGCGGTGGGCGGTCTCCTCCAGCACCTCGCGCCGCACGGCGTCGAGCAAGGTCTCGCCCTCCTCCAGATGGCCTGCCGGCTGGTTGAAGCGCACGCCCTCATCGGTCTCTTCCTCGACCAGCAGAAAGCGGCCGTCACGCTCGACGATGGCCGCCACCACCACATGCGGTTTCCAGATGGTCTCGCTCATAGCGGCTTGCCCCACAGGTCGTAGTCGTCGGAGCGAGTGACCTTCACCCGCACGAAGTCGCCGACCTGGAGCCCGGCACCCTGAGCGATATGGACCACGCCATCGATCTCCGGCGCGTCGGCATAGCTGCGGCCCACGGCCCGGCCGTCGGCCACCTCGTCGATCAGCACGGTCAGCTCCTGGCCGCGCCGGCGACGCAGCTTCTCGGCGCTGATGTCGGCCTGCACGTCCATCAGCCGGGCCAGACGGTCCGACTTCACGTCTTCGTCCACCGGGTCGGGCAAGGCATTGGCCGCCGCCCCCGCCACCGGCGAATAGGTAAAGGCGCCGACCCGGTCGAGCTGGGCGGCCTGGAGGAAATCCAGCAGTTCATCGAAATCGTCCTCGGTCTCGCCGGGGAAGCCGACGATGAAGGTGCTGCGGATCACCAGCTCAGGGCAGACCTCGCGCCACTTTTCGATCCGGCGCAGGGTATTCTCCGCCGCCGCCGGCCGCTTCATCGCCTTGAGGATGCGGGCGGAGGCATGCTGGAACGGGATGTCGAGGTAGGGCAGGATCTTGCCCTCCGCCATCAGCGGCACGATGTCGTCGACGCTGGGATAGGGGTAGACGTAATGCAGCCGCACCCAGATGCCCAGCTCGCCCAGGGCCTGGGCCAGTTCCAGCAGCCGGGTCTTCACCGGCCGGCCGCCCCAGAAGCCGGTGCGGTATTTCAGGTCCACGCCGTAGGCACTGGTGTCCTGCGACACGATCAGCAGTTCCTTCACCCCGGCCTTGGCCAGGGCCTCGGCCTCCTGCAGCACCTCGCCCACCGGCCGGCTGACCAGGTCGCCGCGCAAGGACGGGATGATGCAGAAGGTGCAGCGGTGGTTGCAGCCCTCGGAGATCTTCAGATAGGCGTAGTGCCGCGGCGTGAGTTTGAGGCCACCGGGCGGCACCAGGTCGGTATAGGGGTCGTGCGGCTTGGGCAGGTGGGCGTGCACCGCCTCCATCACCGCCTCGGTCGCATGCGGCCCGGTCACCGCCAGCACCTGCGGGTGGGCGGTCTCGACCACGCCCTCGCGCGCGCCCAGGCAGCCGGTGACGATGACCTTGCCGTTCTCGCGCAGGGCCTCGCCGATGGCGTCCAGGCTCTCCTCCACCGCCGAATCGATGAAGCCGCAGGTGTTGACCACCACCAGGTCGGCATCGTCGTAGGTCGGCACGATGAGATAGCCCTCGGCCCTAAGCTGGGTCAGGATGCGCTCGGAGTCGAAGGTGTTCTTCGGACAACCAAGCGAAACGAAGCCGATCTTGGGCAGGGTCTGCATGTTCATTCACCAATTCGCGGGAAAGACAGCGAGCCTCTCCTTGATTAAAAGTTCACTCATTCAGCAAGGCGCGCGATAATTTTGGCTTGGCATCAAGCTAACGACGCACCATGTATTTTTTGATCATCGCCATCGGCTACGGCTACATCATCCTGATGATGACCATCACCGCGGACAGCATCTGGTCCGGCTTGGCCGTCTTCTTCGGTCTCGGCGTCATCCCGCTCTGGCTACTGCGTAAAGCATTAGGCCGACACGCCAAACCAGCTCTCCGCCCAGCTACCGACCAGCCAGACGGTCAGCACCCCAGCCAGGATCAGCGCGATCTGTAGCCCGGTGTGGGCCAGTTCCACCCGCTTGTGCAGCCCCGGAATCAGGTCGGCCACCGCCACGTAGATCATGCCCGCGGCGGCCAGCGCCAAGATGTAGGCCATCGCCTGCTGCATCGGGGCCAAGGCGTAATAGCCCAAAACACCGCCGATCAGGGTCGCCACGCTGCTGACCAGATTGAAAATCAGCGCCTTGCGCCGGCTATAGCCGGAGTGCAGCAGGATAACGAAATCGCCCATCTCCTGCGGGATCTCATGGGCCACGATGGCCACGGTAGTCACCACGCCGAGCTTGATGTCGACTAGAAACGCAGCGGCAATGATCACGCCATCGACGAAGTTGTGCATGGTGTCGCCGATGGTGATCATCAGCCCGGAGCGGCCATGGTCGTGGGCCGGGGCATGGGTGCCGTGCGCCTCGCAGGTCTCTACATGGCAGTGGCGCCACAGCACCAGCTTTTCCAGCAGGAAGAACAGCATGATGCCGGCCAGCACGCTCATGCCGAGCTTCTGGAAATCGCCGGTCAGTTCCAGCGCGTGCGGCAGCACTTCGAGAAAGGCCGCGCCGAGCAAGGCGCCGATGGCATAACTCACCATCACCGGCACCCACTCCACCCGCGCCTTCAGCGCAATTGAAGCGAACAGCACCGACAGCACGCCGCCGGCCGCGCCGGCGATCAAAATCCAAGCCAGGGTAGTCATCGAGTCCTTATCCGCGTTTCGCAGAAGCCAAGGGATGGGATTCTACCGAAGAGCGACAGCCCAGCCTATTCCGCCAGCCATATCAAGCTGGCCATGCGCCCGGTCTTCTGCTCGCGGCGATAGGAATAAAAGCGTTGGGCATCGCGCAGCGTGCACAGCCCCCCGCCATAGACCTGGGTCACGCCGAGGCGCGCCAACCGAATATGCGCCAGGGCATAGATGTCGGCCAGCCACTTGCGTGGCGCCTCGTCCAGGGTGCCGGGCAGCGCCGGCCGGAAGGCGGTGCCGGCCAAGGGGTCGTGCGCGATGAAGACCTCGCGCACCTCGGGCCCCACCTCGAAGTTGTCCGGGCCGATGGCCACGCCCAACCAGGCCATGATGCTGCCCGGCGGCACCCGCATGGCCTCGACCGTGCGCTCCAGCACGCCGCCGGCCAAGCCGCGCCAGCCGGCATGGGCCGCTGCCACCACGCTGCCCGCGGCATCGCAGAACAGCACCGGCAGGCAATCGGCCGTCATCACTGCGCAGACTTGGCCCGGCGCTCGGGCGACGCTGGCATCGGCCTCGGTGCCCTCGGCATCGACCCCGGCCTCGGCCACCCGATCACCATGCACTTGCGAGAGCCATAGCGGCTCGGCTGGCAAATGCCGACGCAGAATCGAACGGTTCTCCGCCACGGTCAAGGCATCGTCGCCGACATGGGCCGCCAAATTGAAACTGGCATAGGGGGCTTGGCTGACGCCGCCCGAGCGCGTGGTCATGAACCCGCGCACGTTCGCCGGTGCGGGCCAATCCGGCTGGAGCCATTCATTCGGCAGCATCGAGGGCCTCCAGGAGTTGTTTGAAGTCATCCGGCGGCGGCGCCTCGAACGCCATGGCCTCACCGCTTGTTGGGTGGTCGAAGCCCAGGCGCACCGCGTGCAGGGCCTGACGGTGGAAATCCCAGCGGCTGCGCTTGTGTCCGGCATAGACCGCATCGCCCAAGAGCGGATGACCCAAGTGCGCCAGATGCACCCGAATCTGGTGGGTGCGGCCGGTGGCCAATTGGCACTCGACCCAGGTCGCGCCGGGATAGCGCCTGAGCACCTTGTAGCGGGTCAGCGCCGGTTTGCCCGACTCCACCACCGCCATCTTGGTCCGCTGGCTCGGGTGACGGCCGATCGGCGCCTCGATCTCGCCCGCCTCTTGCGCCAGTTCGCCGATGGCCACCGCCCAATAGGTGCGCTTGACCGTGCGCGCCTGCAACTCGCGCACCAGCTTGGTCTGCGCAGTCAGGGTCTTGGCCACCACCATCAGGCCCGAGGTATCCTTGTCCAGCCGATGCACGATGCCGGCCCGCGGCACCTCGGCCAATTGCGGTGCATGGTGCAACAAGGCGTTGAGCAAGGTCCCCTCCCAATTGCCGGCCCCGGGATGGGTGACCAGGCCCACCGGCTTGTTCAGCACCAGCACGTCGGCATCCTCGTAAACGATATCGAGGTCTATCGCCTCGGCCCGATAAGGCTGCTCGGAGGGATGGGCCTGCGGCTGCAGCATGAC
>JAJZTV010000055.1 GCA_021847385.1 Pseudomonadota bacterium
CTATTTCGGCAATTACACCTACTTCGGCTGGCTCAACACCAGCGGCCTGGACAACCCCCACCCCATCGGCCTCATGCTCGCCGCCGCCCTGGTCTGCGGCGTGGCCGGCGGCCTGTTCGCCCGCCTGTCCATCCTCGCCGCCAGCGGCCTGCCTGGCCGGCTCGGCCATTGGCGCGCGCATCGTCCCGTGCTGTTCGCCGCCGGCTGCGGCCTGCTGATCGCCTGCATCGGCTGGCTGTCGAACGACCTCACCTATGGCACCGGTTACGGCGAGGCCAAGCACATGCTGATGGACCCGGACGAACAGAATATCCCGTGGCACTTCGGCCTGGACAAGTTCGCCGCCACGCTGATCTCCTTCGCCAGCGGCGTGCCCGGCGGCATCTTCGCGCCGTCGTTGTCGATCGGCGCCGGCCTCGGCCAGAACCTGCACTTCCTCGCAGGCGACAACGACACCTTGGCCGCGATGTCGAGCGCGCTATGCATGGCCGGCTTCCTCGCCGCCGTCACCCAAGCGCCGATCACCGCCTTCGTCATCGTGATGGAAATGATCGACGGCTACGAACTGGTCATCGACCTGATGATCGTCGCGCTGCTCGCCTCGGTCATCTCGCGCGCGATCAGCCCACCGCTCTACCGCAGCCTGGCCACACTCTATTTGCGCCATGCCAGCAGCGCAGCGGACGCCCCCGCCAAGGCGGGGAGCGCCCCGCCCACCTGACGGCGGCCCGGCCTTGCCCACGCCCTTTCTTCATCGACCATGAGTGCCGGCGATTTTTGCCATGCCACCGGCGCGATGACTTGCCGGCCCGGCTGCGCCGCCTGCTGCATCGCGCCCTCGATCACCTCGCCGATCCCCGGCATGCCGCAGGGCAAATCGGCCGGTGTGCCTTGCGTGCAGCTCACCGCCGACCTGCGCTGCACCTTGTTCGGCGATGCACGCCGGCCGGCATTTTGCGCGGGCCTGCAAGCCTCCGCCGAAATGTGTGGCACCGACCGCGCGCATGCGCTGGCCTGGCTGACCGCGCTGGATCGCGCCACTCGGCCCTGACGCTGCAAATTCACCGGTGCGCAGGCACAATAGCGCCATGGACAAACCCCTGCGCAGCGAGCTGATCTCGTGGAACCGCTTCGCCGGCCTTTGCCGCACGCTGGCCTACAAGATCCACACTGCCGGTTATCAACCCGATTTGGTCGTGGCGATCGCGCGCGGCGGTTATGCGCCGGCCCGGGTGCTGGCCGACTACTTCGGCGTGATGAACGTCGCCAGCATCAAGGTCGAGCACTACAAGGGGCCGCGCCAGATGATCAAGGCCCGCATCCGCCACCCGCTACCGGCCAATATCGAAGGGCGGCGGGTGCTGATCGTGGACGATGTCAGCGACACCGGCGATACCTTCGAGGTCGCGATCCCGCATCTGCGCGAACGGCTGCCCGGTGCCGAGATTCGCACCGCCGTTCTGCTGCACAAGGCGGCCTGCCCGGTGCTGCCGGATTTCTGGGCGCAGAAGGTGGTGAAGTGGCGCTGGATCGTCTATCCCTGGGCGGTGGTCGAGGACCTGGGCAGCTTCCTGCGCGCGGCGCGGCCTCGACCCAAGACCACCGCCGGCTTCGACCGTTTGCTGCGCACCCGCCACCACTTGCACGTGCCGAAGCGGGTGTTGCGGGACGTGCTTAAGTTCATGCAAGACGCGTATCTCTAAGCGAAAACAGCAGCAATGCCGGCCTCTAAAATCAAACCAGCCGGCCGTTTGACGCAAACAATTCGAATGTACTAGCATGGCGTGCCAATTTGGCGCTCAGCGACACTTATTGCGGGCAACGCGCGCCTGCCTCTGGCCGACTTACACTACTCCAAGGTGTCCCATGCACTTCATGCTGCGTTTGCTTGCCACTTGGTTAACGCTCATCTCCGTCGCACCCGCCTTAGCCTCTACCAGCTCGCTCACGTTGTGCAACCAGACCGCCAATCAGGTGTACTTGGCCCTGGGTTATCCGCTCGACCAAGCTGGCAGCCAGATGGCGGCACGGGGCTGGTATACCCTGGACGCTGGCAGCTGCAAAACGGTCTACGATGGCCCGCTGACGCCGCGCTATTTTTACATCTTCGGTCTGGATGGCGCCTCCCGGAAGTGGGTGGGCGATAGCAGCGAGCCCAGCTTCTGCATGTCGCAAAACGCCTTCAACAATCTACCCAGCACCGACAGCTGCAGTGCGACTGACCAATTCCGCAGCCGGTTTCTCACCATCGATTCCGGCCCCACCATCAAGGCCAAACACACCTTCCTACTGACGGCACCCAGAGCTGGATCGATCGCGCTGGTCAAGGCCGGAACAGGACTCAGCGCCAACATCACACCCGGCTCGGATGAGGTGGGCCGCGATGCCTCCATATGGATGGCGGCCAAATACGGTGACGCGCTCTTTCTGAGGCAGGGCGCCACCGACTGGGTGCGCTATTCCGGCGGCAAGCTACCGATTGCCATGCAGTTGAGCGATTTCTCCGCCCCGGCCACAGTCAGCGTATATACATCCGATCCCAGCGCTTTCCCCGGCCTGGAGTTTTATGTCGCCTACGGCGTAACCGAGGCTGACCTGCAGAAACCAGGGCATCTGGAAAAAATCTATACCGCACCGCCGAAACCAACGTTTCCGCTGGACGGTCTGACCATCACTTGCCCGGCCATCGTCGCGGATTTGAAGGATGGCGTGCCCGGCACCGGCCAATGCACAGCGACCGCGCGCTATGGCGCGACGTACAAAAAATTAGCCGGAAACGAGGCGGGACTGGTCTGGACAACGAGTTATTGGACCTACCTGGCAGTCGATGCGAACGGAATGCTGAGCGCGAATAAAACCATTGGCGACTATCTGGACGTCAAGATCACCGCCAGCTACACCGAAGGCGGCATCACCCAAACGGCTAGCGCCACCGTGAGCGTGCAACACAACCCCATACCCGGCTGCACCGGAAAATGCGCCTGCCTCGCGCCGAAGGTACTGACCGGAACCACCTGCGCCTTGCCACAACCGACTTGCGTGGCACCGCAAATTTTGCAGAACAACGTATGCGTAACCCCGCCGCCTACTTGCACTGCTCCGCAAGTACTGCAAAACAACGTATGCGTAACCCCGGTGACCTGCAAGGCACCGCAAGTCCTGCAGAACAATGTTTGCATCACGCCACCGACCTGTGTCGCGCCGCAGGTGCTGCAGAACAATGTTTGCGTCACCCCGACGACCTGCATCGCCCCGCAAGTGCTGCAAAATGGCATATGCGTCGCGCCGGCACCGACCTGTGTTGCGCCCGAGGTGCTTGACGGCGGCGTTTGCATCAAACCGCCGCTGAAATGCACGGCGCCGCAAGTGCCCGACAACGGGGTCTGCGTCACGCCAACCATGACCTGCCCCAAGTTCATGGTCTACCACAATGGCGCCTGCAATTACCCAGCGGAGTTCGACCCCAGGGATTTCCCGACCATCGGTTTCCGCAATATGTGCAATGGCTGGTCATATGCCCCCAATGGCCCCTGCCATAATGAAGAAGCCTATATTCGCAGCGCAGAGTCGTGTGGCATGACCGGCAGCAACACCATATACGGATCGAGTCTACTGGTGTACTACCGCTGCCTTGTCAACAACAGCACCGGCAGTTTCCGGCAGCAATACGAAACCCAGCTGTATGACTACCAGAAGACTTATCTGATATGTCAGCCTGGCTATCACGTCCAGGATAAGCATTGCGTCAAAGACGGACCGATCTGCACCATCGTGAATGGCGTCTGCGTCTATCCAACCCCAACTTGCACACCGCCGTTGGTGGCGCAAAACGGCGCCTGCGTACAGCCAGCCGTCCCCGTTACCAACGGCAACACAGGCAGCACCAACGGCACCGGTAATTCAGCCAGCGTCACCATCGACAGCGATGGCTGCTACCAATCGCCGTCTTGGGCGTTGACTGTCGTCAAGACCTCGAACAGCAACGGCGAATTCAAGGTGACCTACCGAAATGATTCGACCTACGGCATCTATCTCTCCTTCGGCAACGAACGGGCCGATGGAACCTGGGATAGCGGCGCCGACCATCTGGGTCCCGGCAAATCCACCACTTGGTGGACCGCCGGCGGGACCGGACGCTACCGGGCAAGCTGGGTCGGCTCGAGCAAATGGGAATCGGACTGGGTTTGCAACGACGGCAGAGTGCCCGCCAACACGATCAAAGGCCCCTGACTACCACGGGGAAAACCGCGTGCTCCTCGCGCTGCCGACAAGTCATAGACCATCGGCATTGCGCATGAGGCGGGACGATATAATCGAACATTTCGTCAACTAAGCGATCATGGATATCCTGCTCCTCGCCAAGGCCTTGATCCTCGGCATCGTCGAAGGCCTGACCGAATTTCTGCCGATCTCCTCGACCGGCCACCTGATCCTGGTCGGCCAATTGCTCGACTTCAACGACGAGAAGGGCAAGGTGTTCGAGATCGCGATCCAGTTCGCCGCGATCCTGGCCGTGGTCTGGGCCTATCGCGAACGGCTGGGCCACGCCGTGGTCAGCCTGCGCAGCGAACCGGCCTCGCGCCGCCTGGCCGTGAACCTGATCGTCGCCTTCCTGCCCGCCGCCGTGCTGGGCTTTATGTTCATCAAGCAGATCAAGGCCTATCTGTTCAACCCGCTGGTGGTGGCCACCGCCTTCATCGTCGGCGGCCTGCTGATCTTGTGGGCCGAGCGGCGCGAGCACACGATCCGGGTGCAAGAGGTGGACGACATGGGCTGGCGTGACGCATTGAAGGTCGGCTTCGCCCAAGCCCTGGCGATGATCCCCGGTACTTCGCGTTCGGGCGCCACCATCATCGGCGGCCTGTTCTTCGGCCTGAGCCGCAAGGCGGCGACCGAGTTCTCGTTCTTCCTCGCGATCCCGACCATGTTCGCGGCGACGCTGTACGACGTGTACAAGCACCGGGAGCTGTTCAGCCTGGGTGACCTGCCGCTGTTTCTCGTTGGCGGCGTCGCCTCCTTCGTCAGCGCCCTGCTCGCGGTGCGCGGCCTGATACGCTACATCAGCCGACACGACTTCAGCGCCTTCGCCTGGTATCGCATCGGCTTCGGCATTCTGGTCTGGGCCAGCGCCTATTTCGGCTGGGTGGCGTGGAGCGCCGGCTAACCGGGCAGCCCGATGTGGAATTCGGTGCCCCGGCTGGGTTCCGAGGTCACCGCAATACGGCCACCTAACTCATCGACGATGGCGCGCACGGCATCGAGACCGATGCCCATGCCGGCGACGTGATTCGTTTCTGCCGAGGTACTGAAGCCGGGCGCGAAGATCAGTTCGAACGCATCTTCGACGGCCGGCAAGCCCAGCGCACTGGCCCGTGCCTTGACCGCTGCGGGGTCGATGCCGGTACCGTCGTCGCTGACGACGATGGTCACGTGATCGGCATCGCGCCTGCACATCAGCTCGATCTCGCCCGCTGCCGGTTTGCCCAAGGCCCGGCGACACTCCGGCATCTCGATGCCATGCGCCACCGCATTACGCACCAAGTGTTCCAAGGCCGGCGCCAATACGGCGAGCAGGCGACGCTCGAGATAGACATCGTTGTCCTGGCAGCGCAGATGCACTTGCTTGTGCAAGTCCAAGGCGGCTTGATCGGCCACTCGCTGCAACCGGCCAAGTAGCGACTCGACACTCGCTTCCGGATTCTCGTCGTCACCCGGATCGATCGACGCCAGCGCAGCCGGCAAGGCCTTCAGCGCATCGATCTGTTGCAACACTGTTCGATAGTCCGCCTGCATCGCCGGCAAATCGGCCGTCTGGCCGGCGACCAAGGCCTTGGCCTCAAGCTCGATGCGATGCACGCTTTCGCCCAGCGCCAGCGCACCGGTCATGCGCGCGGTGCCTTTGAGCGTATGCAGATTGCGCTGCAAGCGACGCAGGGCATCGGCGTCGGCCAGGCCTTGTTCGATCTGGCTCAGGCCGATGTCGATACGTGGCAGCAACTCGGCCGCTTCGGCCAAGAATACCGGCAGCAGCTTCAGGTCGCTTTCATTTTGGCCGGCATTCATCGCAGCTTCAAAATTCCACCATCTCGAAATCTTCTTTGCGCGCCCCGCACTCCGGACACGTCCAATTCGGCGGCACATCCTCCCAGCGCGTCCCTGGCGCGATGCCGTCATCGGGCCAGCCGGCCTCCTCGTCGTAGACCAATCCGCAGATCAGGCACACCCATTTGCGATACTCCATGTCTCGGCCTCGTCATCGGCATGTACTAGAATGTGCATTCTGCCCCAAGCGCCAGCCGCCACCAACCGAGATGCCACCCAACCACATCGCTACCGTGTTGAGCTTTGCCGCCACCGACCCAACCTGTGGCGCCGGCCTGCATGCCGACGTCTTGACCCTGGCCGCCCTGGGTTGCCACCCGCTGGCGGTGGTCACCGCCGTGACCGTACAAGACTCGGTCGGCGTCGAGGACTTTTTGACCCTTGAAGCGGAATGGATCGTCGACCAAGCGCGCAGCGTGCTGGAAGACATCCCGGTCGCCGCCTTCAAGGTCGGCATGCTCGGCAGCGTCGAAGCGGTGATGGCGGTGGCCGAGATCGTGTCGGACTACCCGGACGTGCCTCTGGTGCTCGACCCGGTACTGAGTTCGGGCCGCGGCGACGAGTTGGCCAGCGAAAATATGATCGACGCACTGAAAGACATGTTGTTGCCGCAAACCACCTTGATCACGCCGAACACGCTGGAGGCGCAGCGGCTGGCGATCGACGAAGGCCTGGACAACGAGGTGCCGGATGCCGAAGAATGCGCCGAACGCCTGCTCGATATGGGCTGCGAATTCGTGCTGATCACCGGCTCCCACGCGCAGACGCCGCAAGTGATCAACACCCTGTACGGTGCCGAAGGCGCGGTGCAATCGCTGGCCTGGGATCGCCTGCCCCATAGCTATCACGGCTCCGGCTGCACACTGGCCACCGCCATCGCCGGCTTCTTGGCCCAAGGCGGCGACCTGCTCGACGCGGTGCGCCAGGCCCAAGAGTTCACCTATCAGACCCTGCAACATGCCTATCGCCCCGGCATGGGCCAGCATCTGCCGGACCGTTTTTTCTGGGCGCGCGACGAGGGCGATGACAACGCTTAGAGGCCTGTACGCGGTCACGCCGGATTGGAACGACAGCAAGCGTCTGTTGGCGGTTACCGAGGCCATCCTGGCCGGCGGCTGCCGCATCGTGCAATACCGCAACAAGGCCACGTCCGACTGCCACCGCCAGGAACAGGCCGGCGCCCTGCGCGCGCTGACCCGACGCCATGACGCGCTGCTGATCGTCAACGACTTCGTCGATCTAGCCCTGCAGGTCGAGGCCGACGGCGTCCACCTGGGCGGCGACGACGGCGACCTGGCCGCCGCCCGGCAGCGCTTGGGACCGGGTAAAATACTGGGCGCCTCCTGCTACGACGACCTGGCCCTGGCTGGACAGGCCCAAGCGGCAGGGGTCGACTACGTCGCCTTCGGCAGTTTCTTTCCCTCCCAGGTGAAACCGGCTGCCCGTCGCGCCAGCCTCGATCTGCTGCGAGCCGCGCGCCAGGAAATCGAACTGCCGATCTGCGCCATCGGCGGCATCACACCAGCCAATGCGCCGGCCTTGATCGCGGCCGGCGCCGACCTGCTGGCGGTGATCAGCGCCCTGTACGAGGCGGACGAGCCCAAGGCCGCCGCCGAACGATTTGCATCGCTTTTTGGACGAGAAAAGACATGAGCTCCCGCAACGACAGCCTGTTCGAGCAATCGCAGAAACACATCCCCGGCGGCGTCAACTCGCCGGTGCGCGCCTTCCGCTCGGTCGGCGGCACGCCGCGCTTTTTCACCAAGGGCGAGGGCCCGCGGGTGTGGGATGCCGACGGCAAGAGCTATCTCGATTACGTCGGCTCCTGGGGCCCGCTGATCCTCGGCCATGCCCACCCGGATGTGGTGCGCGCCGTGCAGGCGACCGCCGCCAAGGGGCTCTCTTTCGGCGCCCCGACCGAACTGGAACTGGAGATGGCCGACCTGCTGGTGAAACTGGTGCCGAGCATGGAGAAGGTGCGCCTGGTCTCGTCCGGCACCGAGGCGACCATGAGCGCGATCCGTCTGGCCCGTGGCTTCACCGGCCGGTCCAAGCTGATCAAGTTCGAGGGCTGCTACCACGGCCATGCCGACAGCCTATTGGTCAAGGCCGGCTCCGGCGCGCTCACCTTCGGCCAGCCCAGTTCGGCCGGCGTGCCGCCGGAGGTGACCGCCCACACCCTGGTGCTCGACTACAACGACATAGCCCAGGTCAACCGCGTGTTCGCCGAGCAAGGCGATGACATCGCCTGCGTCATTGTCGAGGCCGTGGCCGGCAACATGAACCTGATCGCGCCCAAGCCCGGTTTCCTCGATTGCTTACGCGAGAACTGCACCCGGCATGGTGCCGTGTTGATCTTCGACGAGGTGATGACCGGCTTCCGCGTCGGCCTCGGTAGCGCCCAAGGCCTCTATGGCATACAGCCCGACCTGACCACCCTGGGCAAGGTCATCGGCGGCGGCATGCCGGTCGGTGCCTTCGGCGGCAGGGCCGAGATCATGGACAAGCTCGCCCCGCTCGGTCCGGTCTATCAGGCCGGCACGCTGTCCGGCAATCCGGTCGCCGTGGCGGCCGGCCTGGCCACTTTGAAGGCGGTGTCGGCCCCCGGTTTCTACGAAGCGCTCACGGCCAAGACCAAGAAACTCGTCGACGGCCTGACCGCCGCCGCGAAGGAGGCCGGCGTGTTGTTCTCGGCCCAGAGCGTGGGCGGCATGTTCGGCCTGTATTTCGCGGCCAAGCCGCCGACCGGCTACGCCGAGGTGATGGCCTGCGACAAGGAGGCGTTCAACCGCTTCTTCCACCTGATGCTGGTCGAGGGCGTCTACCTCGCGCCCTCCGCCTTCGAGGCCGGCTTCGTCTCGGCCGCCCACACCGATGCCGACATCGATGCGACCATCGCGGCGGCGCGGAAGGCCTTCGCCAAGCTGGCACCTTAAGCGCGCATGGACGACGAACTGTCGGCGGAGGACCTGCTCCGGCTGAACGTGTTGATGGCGCAGGACGTCAAGGCCGTGCGCCTCGACGAAGGCGGCATGGCCCTGCATGCCTTGACCCCGCAGGGCGAGGCCTCGATGCCCTTGCACCCGACCTGCCGGGAAGACCGCTACCTGCGCCTGGTGCGTGAGTTCCTGTCCGGCCACGCCCTGGGCTCGCCCGGCGGCTACCCGGTGCACCTCACCCGCTGGACCCGGCACGGCCAGCTGGCCAGCCCCGACCTCGGCAAGCTCTTGCTCACCGGCGAACCCGAGGCGGTGACCGCCGTGGTCTACGCGCCGGGCCTGACCGACGAGATCGCCGGATACGCTTGGTGGGCCATGCCCTCGATCGAGAATGCCCGGCTGATGCTGCGCCGGGAGGCGGTGGCCAAGGGCCGCATGGGCAAGATACTGGCCGATTTCCTGATCGAGCACCTGCCCTTCCTGCAGGACGAGCACCTGGCCATCATCGACACCGTCGCGGTGCTGCTGGCCTCGGGCGCGGTCGATGCCGCCGGCCGCGAGACCATCTGGAAGCGGGGCAAGCGCGCGAACAGCCATTACGTCGCCTTTCTGGAGCTCGAGCCGCTGGCACTGCCCTTGCCACGGCCGGCCCGGACCGATCTCGACCATTGGCATGCACCGCTGGCCCGCTTAGCGGACGCCGGCAATGCCTGCGCCAGCCTCTTGCTGGAGGCGCTGTCCAGCCAGGGCCAAACCTTTCTTGCCACCTTTGCCGAGATCTTCGACCGCCCGGAGACGCAAGAAGTGGTCAGCCGCAGCCTGAACGCGACCGGCCGGCGCTTCGCCCCGCCTGCCGGTACGGATATGGCTGCGGCGGCACAGAACTTGGCCGGCGTGCTACCTGGATTGACGGCCGAAGCCGCTGCCATCGCCGCCCTCGGCCAAGCCAGCGAAACGATCACGGCGCCGGTCTTTGCCCGCTCTACCGCCATCGGCTCGCTGATGCGGCGCAAGATCGACCCCTTACTCGCCCCCCTGCTGCAACATGTCCGCGTCCTGCTGACCGCCAAAGTTTGAGGCAATAAAAAAGGCCGCCCGAAGGCGGCCTTTTCGACCAAGCGATTAAGCGATCAACGCAGGCCGGAGATGTACTCGGCCACGGCGCGCATTTCCTGTTCAGTCATCTTGCGCGCGATGGTCTCCATCATCTTGCCGCCATCGTTGGCGCGGTCGCCGGTTCGGAAGTTCTTCAGCTGGGTCAGCACGTACTTGGCATGCTGGCCGGCCAGGCGCGGGAACTGCACCGGGATGCCGGCGCCAGCCGGGCCGTGGCAAGAAGCGCAGGCAGGCACACCGCTACCGGCATTGCCACCCTTGTAGATCTTCTGACCCTCG
>JAJZTV010000056.1 GCA_021847385.1 Pseudomonadota bacterium
TTCCGATCTCCTTCTTCATGGCCTCCTTGAACTCGACGCGGCCCAGGCTGTGGAAGCTGTCACCCTCGATGACGGCGGCGGTCAGGTGCTCGCGGCGGAAAATGTGCTCGAAGGCGCGCTTGACGGTGGTGGTGCCGGCACCGGAAGAACCGGTCACGACCACGACGGGGTGCTTCTTGGACATAGTGCTCTCCAGATAAGGGGAGGATTAAAAATTCTGGGCCGTGCAGTATAAACGCCGCCCAGCCCGCCTGTCACCTCGCCGGACGGGTATAATTGCTTGTTTCTTCAAGCACATTCAGACCAATAACAGCCATCATGGACGCCAATTACCGCCCGGAACTCATTGAAGCGGAAGCACAAAAACAGTGGGAGGCCGAACAGGCCTTCCGCGCCCCGGACCCCAACGGTCCGGGGTTCGACCCGACCCGCCCCAAGTACTACTGCCTGTCCATGTTCCCCTACCCCTCGGGCAAGCTACACATGGGCCACGTGCGCAACTACACCATCGGCGACGTGCTGGCCCGCTACCACAAGATGCGCGGCTACAACGTCATGCAGCCCATGGGCTGGGACGCCTTCGGCCTGCCGGCCGAGAACGCGGCCATGGCCAACCAGGTCGCCCCCGCCGCCTGGACCTACGCCAACATCGACTACATGCGCAAGCAGCTCAAGTCGCTGGGCCTGGCCATCGACTGGTCGCGCGAGCTGGCCACCTGCAAGCCCGACTACTACCGCTGGGAGCAATGGCTGTTCACCAAGCTGTTCGACAAGGGTGTCATCTACAAGAAGCTGGCGACGGTGAACTGGGACCCGGTGGACCACACCGTGCTGGCCAACGAGCAGGTCATCGACGGCCGCGGCTGGCGCTCCGGCGCCCTGGTCGAGAAGCGCGACATCCCGATGTATTTCTTCCGCATCACCGACTACGCGGAAGAGCTGCTGAGTGAGCTCGACCACCTGCCCGGCTGGCCCGAGCGGGTAAAGACCATGCAGCGGAACTGGATCGGCAAGAGCTTCGGCGTCGAGATCCATTTCCCGCTGAGCCAGCCCGCCGGCCAGGATGTGCTCAAGGTGTTCACCACCCGGGCCGACACCCTGTTCGGCGTCACCTATGTCGCGGTCGCCGCCGAGCACCCGCTGGCCCAGCAGGCCGCGGCCAACAACCCGGCCCTGGCTGCCTTCATCAATGAGTGCAAGCAGGGCAGCGTGGCCGAGGCCGACCTCGCCACCATGGAAAAGAAGGGCATGGACACCGGCCTCAAGGCCTACCACCCCTTCACCGGCGAGGCGGTGCCGATCTGGGTCGCCAACTACGTGCTCATGGGCTACGGCGAGGGCGCCGTGATGGCCGTGCCCGCCCACGACGAGCGCGATTTCGCCTTCGCCCGGAAATACCACTTGCCGATCAAGGCCGTGATCAAGCCCGCCGATGGCGAATTGAATTTGCCGCTGACCGAGGCCTACACCGAAAACGGCGTGCTGTTCGACTCCAGCGACTTCTCCGGCCGCACCTCGCAGGACGCGATCGAGAAGATCGCCCTGGTGCTCAAGGGCCTGGGCCTGGGCGAGCGCCGCACCACCTTCCGCCTGCGCGACTGGGGCATCTCGCGCCAGCGCTACTGGGGCTGCCCGATCCCGATCATCCATTGCCCGAGCTGCGGCGACGTGCCGGTGCCCGAGGCCCAATTGCCCGTAGTGCTACCCGAAGACGTGGTGATCGATATCGGCTCACCCTTGAAGAAGATGCCGGAGTGGTCCAACTGCGCCTGCCCGAAGTGCGGCGGCGCGGCCGAGCGCGAGACCGACACCATGGACACCTTCGTCGAGTCGTCCTGGTACTACGCCCGCTATGCCTGCCCGGACAACAATGAAAAGATGCTGGACGGCCGCGCCAACCACTGGCTGCCGGTCGACCAGTACATCGGCGGCATCGAGCACGCCATCCTGCACCTCTTGTATGCCCGCTTCTTCCACAAACTGATGCGCGATGTGGGGTTGTTCGGGGCGGAGAATGTGCGTTCTTCTGCCAATGCTGGCAGCCCTCACCCCAACCCTCTGATGAAACCTCTACCCTTCGGTATCCCGGAGGGAGAGGGGGCAATCGCTAAGCCAAAACCGATTGACGAGCCCTTCTTAAACCTGCTGACCCAGGGCATGGTCGTGGCCGAGACCTATTACCGCGAGCTGCCCGACGGCAAGAAGCAGTGGCACAACCCGGCCGATGTCGAGGTCGAGCGCAATGAGAAGGGCCACATCGTCGCGGCCAAGTTGAAGAGCGATGGCCAGCCGGTGGTCATCGGCGGCATCGAGAAGATGTCGAAGTCGAAGAACAACGGCGTCGACCCCCAGGCCCTGATCGATCAGTACGGCGCCGACACCGCCCGGCTGTTCATGATGTTCGCCGCGCCGCCGGAGCAGAGTCTGGAATGGTCGGATGCCGGGGTCGAGGGCGCGCACCGCTTCTTGAAACGGCTGTGGAAAGCCGTGCACGAGCATGTGGCAAAGGGCAACGTGGCCGCTTATAGTGGGGGCGAATTGGCCGAGGCCCAACAGGGCTTCCGCCGCCAGTTGCACCAGACCATCCAGAAGGTCAGCGACGACATCGAGCGCCGCCAACAGTTCAACACCGCCATCGCTGCGGTGATGGAGCTGATGAACGCCCTGGCCCGGCTGGACGGCGACGATGCGGTGACCCGCAGCCTGCGCCAGGAGGCGCTGGAGGCCGTGGCCCTGATGCTCTCGCCGATGGTGCCGCACATCGGCCAGGCCCTACTCGTCGAATTGAAGCCCGGCTTCGCCTTCGCCCAGGCCGCCTGGCCCACGGCCGATGCCAGCGCCCTGGTGCAGAACGAGATCGAACTGGTGCTGCAGGTGAACGGCAAGCTACGCGGCAAGCTGACCGTGGCGGCCGACGCCGCCAAGGAGGCGATCGAGCAGGCCGCCCTGGCCAGCCCCGAGGCGCAGAAGCATATGGAAGGCAAGGCGGCCAAGAAGGTCGTGGTGGTAGCCGGCCGCCTGGTCAACATCGTCGTATAAATCGTGAGGGGTGAAGCGTGAGGGGTGAGGCATTGATGTCGTGGAGCAAGGGGCTGGCCGCCCTGATCGCGTTATCGCTGCTGGCCGGCTGCGGTTTCCACCTGCGCGGCCAGGTCGATCTGCCTTTTGCCTCGGCCTACGTCGATTCGCCGGCCGGCTCGCCGCTGACCGAACCGCTCAAGCGCAGCCTGCGCGAGGCCGGCAAGACCGTGGCCGACAAAAAAGAGGCGGCCGAGATCGTGATCCACCTGTCGCAACCGAGCCGGGCGAAGAACATCCTGTCCTTGAGCGGCGCCGGCAAGGTCGCTGAATACCGCCTGGAATACAAGGTCACCATGGCGGTGCTGAACGCGCAGGGCGAGGAACTGCTCGGCAGCTCCGAGGTGCAATTGGTGCGCGACCTGAGCTACGACGACAAATACATCCTGGCCAAGGAGTACGAAGAGGCCCAGCTGTTCCAGGCCATGGAACAAGAGGTCCTGCAAACACTGCTGCGCCGCTTGCGCTTCGTCAAGGGCGGCGTGACGCAGACACGATGAAGCTGCGCCCCGAGCAACTCGCGGCCGCGCTCGACAAGGGGCTGGCGCCGATCTACGTGGTCAGCGGCGACGAGCCGCTGCTGGTCGAAGAGGCCGCGGCGCAAATTCGCCATGCCTTGCGCGAGAAGGGCGTCGCCGAACGCCAGAGCTACCAGGCCGAGACCGGTTTCAAATGGGCCGAGTGGCTGGCCGGTTTCGATTCGCTGTCGCTGTTCGCCGAACAGCGTTTGATCGAACTGCGCCTGCCCACCGGCAAGCCTGGGGTCGAGGGCGGCAAGACGCTGGAGGCGTGGTGCGCGAACCCGCCGGCCGATACCTGGCTGTTGGTGTCGTTGCCGCGAATGGACCGGGCCGGCCAGAACACCAAATGGTTCAAGGCATTGGAAGCGGCCGGGGCCTTGATTGCCGTGCAGCCGCCCAGCTTGGAACAACTGCCCAGCTGGATCGGCGAACGCCTGGGCCGCCACGGCCTGAAAGCAGATCGCGAAACGCTGACCTGGCTCGCCGCCCGGATGGAGGGCAACCTGCTCGCCGCCCATCAAGAGGTGGAAAAGCTCGCGCTGCTGCTGCCACCCGGCCCGATCAAGCTGGAACAGGTGCGCGAGGCGGTGGTCGACGTCGCACGCTACGATGCCAGCGACCTGCCCGAGGCCCTGCTCAAAGGCGACGCGATCCGCTTCTGCCGTATCCTCGACGGCCTCAAGGCCGAAGGCGAGGCGCCGCCGCTGGCGGTGTGGATGCTAGCCAACGAAGTGCGCAACCTGTACCGTTTAGCCAGCGGCCAGGCACGCGGCGAAGCGCTGTCCGGGCTTTATGCCGAACTACGCATCTGGGAGAGCCGGCAGCCCTTGATCAACCGCGCGCTGAAGCGGGTGTCCCTGGTACAGTTGGCACAGGCACTGCGCCAGATCGGCCGGATCGACCGTGCCGCCAAGGGCCTGCTGCGCGAAGATGCATGGGAATCGATGAAACAACTGGGGCTGTCGCTGATGGGTCAGCGCACGGTGCCAAGCCTAGCCGAGGTAATTTGACATGGACGTGAAGCAATACATGCAGACCCTGGGCCGTCAGGCGCGCGAGGCCTCGCGCGCGGTGGCCCGGGCCGACACCAACCAGAAGAACAGGGCGCTGCTGGCCATGGCCGCCGCAATCGAGCGCGACAGTGCCAAGCTGCTCGCCGCCAACGCCAAGGACATGGAACACGCACGCAATGCCGGCTACGACAGCGCCCTGCTCGATCGCCTGGGCTTGAACGAGAAGACCGTCGCCTCCATGGCCGAGGGCCTGCGCCAGATCGCCGCGCTGCCCGATCCCGTGGGCGAGATCGACGACCTGAAATACCGCCCGTCCGGCATCCAGGTCGGCAAGATGCGGGTGCCGCTGGGCGTGATCGGCATCATCTACGAGGCGCGGCCCAACGTCACCGCCGACGCCGCCGGCCTGTGCCTGAAGTCGGGCAATGCCGCGATCCTGCGCGGCGGCTCCGAGGCCATCCATTCCAACCAGGCCGTCGCCGCTTGCGTGAAGGAAGGCCTGGCCGCGGCCGGCCTGCCCGACACGGCAGTGCAGGTGATCGAAACCACCGACCGCGCCGCCGTCGGCGAGTTGATTACGATGAAGGACTACGTCGACGTGATCGTGCCGCGCGGCGGCAAGGGCCTGATCGAGCGGCTGATGAACGAGGCGCGCATCCCGGTGATCAAGCACCTGCACGGCGTCTGCCACGTCTACATCGACGACCGCGCCGATCTGGCGAAAGCGGTGAAGATCGCCGACAACGCCAAGACCAGCCGCTATGGCACCTGCAACACCATGGAGACCCTGCTGGTAGCCGAAGCCGTGGCCCGGGAAGCGCTGCCCAAGATCGCCGACATCTATCGCGCGAAGGGCGTCGAGATGCGCGGCTGCGACCAGAGTCGCGCCATCGTCGCCGACATGAGGGCGGCGACCGAGGCCGACTGGTCCGAGGAATACCTGGCGCCGATCATCGCCGTCCGCGTCGTCGCCGACATGGATGCCGCGATCGGCCACATCAACAGCTACGGCTCGCAGCACACCGATGCCATCGTCACCGAAGACTACACCCGCGCCCGCCGCTTCCTGCGCGAGGTCGATTCCAGCTCGGTCATGGTCAACGCCTCGACCCGCTTCGCCGACGGCTTCGAATACGGCCTGGGCGCCGAGATCGGCATCTCCACCGACAAGATCCACGCCCGTGGCCCGGTCGGCCTGGAGGGGCTGACCAGCCAGAAGTACATCGTGCTCGGCGACGGCCATATCCGAGGTTAAGAGCCTATCTCGATGCGCCCGATCGGCATCCTCGGCGGCACCTTCGATCCCATCCACCTCGGCCATCTGCGCCTGGCCGAGGACCTGGCCGAAGTCCTGGACATCAAAGAGGTGCGCATCCTGCCCACCGGCACGCCGCCGCATCGCGACCCGACCCATGTCCCCGCCCTCGACCGGCTGGCGATGACCCGGCTGGCCATCGCCGGCAACCCGCGCTTCGTGCTCGACGAGCACGAGGTCCATAAGACCAAGCGCTGCTATATGGTCGACACCCTGGGCGAACTACGCGACGAACTCGGCCCCAAGCGGCCGCTGGTGCTGTTCGTCGGCGGCGACGCCTTCATGGGCCTGGACGGCTGGCACGACTGGCAGCAGCTGTTCGAACTGGCCCACATCGCGGTCGCGCACCGGCCCGGGTTTCCGCCGGAGACCTGGCTCGACCGCATCGCCCCGGCCCTGCTCACCCAGTTGCTGATGCGCCGCGCCAACAAGGCCACCGACCTGGCCGGCGCGCCGGCCGGCCGCATCTGGCTACAAGCCGTCACTCAGATGGACATCTCGTCCAGCGGCATCCGCACCCGGATCAAGGCCGGCCAAAGCATCCGCTATCTGGTGCCGGAGGCCGTGCACGACTATATTCAACAACATCGCCTTTACTTGTAAGCAATGAAGAAAACCACGCCCAAACCCAGCATTGAAGAAAACTCGATCGACCACATCACCGCCATCGCCGTCGCCGCCCTGGAAGACATCAAGGGCAAGGACATCACCGTGATCGACGTCGCCCACCTTTCACCGCTGTTCGAACGCATGATCATCGCCAGCGGCGATTCCAATCGCCAGGTCAAAGCCTTGGCCGACAACGTACGGGACAAATTGAAAGAGGCTGGGGTCGACATCGTCGGCACCGAAGGCGAGGCCGGCGCCGACTGGGTGCTGGTCGATGCCGGCAGCCTGATCGTGCACGTGATGCACCCGACGGTACGTGCCTATTACAACCTCGAAGAGCTCTGGGGCGCCGTGCAGAAGGCCCGCAGCGCGGCTTGACTCCCGGCCGGCATCCTTGACGCGTCGCAGCGCAGACAGCTCGATTCGACACCTCTGAATTAATTACTTGCCACAGCGAAGGAAGGTTTATGTCCAACCTCAGTATCAAGCAAAAACTGCTCGCACTTGTCCTCGCCTTGGTCGCGCTGGCGGCCGTTAACGGCGGGATGGGGCTCTACGGCATGCACGACGGCGTCGAGGCCCTCGACAGCGTTTACAAAGACCGGACGATCCCGTTAGGCGACATCAACTTGATCATCCGCAAAAACAACATCAACCAATTGCTCCTGGCCAAAACCCTGCTCAATCCAAGCCCAGAGAACATCCAGGCGAACACAGCCGAGATCAAAAAGAACCGGGACGAGATCAACAAACTCTGGGCCGACTACATGGCGACCCGCCTCACCCCCGAAGAAAAGGAGATGAGCCGCCAATTCGACGAGGTCCGCACGCGCTTCGTCAAACAAGGCCTGATGCCAGCCGTCGAGGCCCTGCGCGCCGGCCAGATCGACGAGGCCAAGCGCCTATTCAATGGCCCCATCACCGAACTATTCATGCCCCTGCGCGAACGCGGCGATGCCTTGGTCCAACTCCAACTCGACATCGCAAAACAGACCTACGAAGCCAATGAAGCCGAGTTCGAGGCGCTGCGTAGCTTGGTCATCGCACTCATCGCGATCGGCTCGGTGGCCGGCCTCTTCGTCGCCTTCAGCCTCATCCGGCGCTCGGTGGTACAACCGCTCGCCCAGGCCGGCGAGGCCGCCGCCGCTATCGCCCGGGGCGACCTGACCCGCCCTATGCCTCGCGCTGGCAAGGACGAGATCGGCAGCCTGATCGCCCGCCTCACCGAGATGCAGAACAACCTGCGCGACCTGATCGTCGGCGTGCATGGCAACGTCACCCAAGTCAATCAATCTGCCATCGAGTTGGCCTCTGCCGCAACCGGCAGCGCCCAAGTCAGCCAAGAGCAGTCCGAGTCCGCATCGGGCATGGCTGCCAGCGTGGAACAGCTCTCGGTCTCCATCGACCAGGTCGAGGAAAGCGCCCGCCAGGCCTCTCAAACCACCCAAGCCTCCGGCAACCAGCTCGACGAAAGTAGCCGCATCATCAATCACGCCGCCGAGGGCATCCAGGGCATCGCCGATGCCGTCAATGCCACGGCCGGCAGCATCCACGAACTTGAAGAGCTCTCCGGCCATATTTCCAGCATCGTCAACGTGATCAAAGAGATCGCCGACCAGACCAACCTGCTGGCGCTCAATGCTGCCATCGAGGCAGCACGCGCCGGCGAACAGGGTCGCGGCTTCGCCGTGGTGGCCGACGAGGTGCGCAAGCTAGCCGAACGCACCACCGGCTCGACGCAGGAGATCGCCGATATGATCGGCCGCATCCAACAAGGTGCGCAGCGTGCGGCCCAGGAGATGGAGGCCGGGGTATCCAAGGTGAACGAAGGCGTGGCCCTTGCCCGCCAGGCAGACAACTCGGTCAAAACCATCCGGCAGGCCGGCGGCCAAGTCAGCCATGCCGTCGAGGATATCGGTGTGGCCATCCGCGAACAGGCCGTCGCCGCCCGCGACATCGCGCAGCGTGTCGAACACATCGCTCAAGGCGCGGAAGAAAACAGCGCGATGGCCGCCCAAACCGCAAGCGCCGCCGAACGGTTGGAGACCCTGGCCGCCGAGCTAGGGCGCATGGTCGAACGGTTCAAGGTCTAGCTGCTGTTGCAATGCCCACGGGCCATGCTGTTAACGCGCGGCCCGCCTCGGCAGTGAAATTCCCGACAAGGCCTTGAGCTCGGCGCGATAGCGCTTGCCGTCTTCGGTATGCTCGATGCGTACCGGCAGATAGGCCAGCTCTTGGGCCATCCACAACGTCGTCTCGTATTCGCCGTCGCGGCGCTGCAGCTTCAGCGCCGTCAGCGGCCCGAGCGGCGTGTCCACGGTCTCCACGCCGGCCATGTTCAGTTCATAGCGCTTGAATTCGCCGTGATCGGCCACCTGGTAGCTGAAGCGCTTGCGTTGCTTTTGCAAATCGTAGCTCGCGGCCAATTGGTACAGCAGCCTATCCACCACCCCCGGCTTGATCGGCAACTGCCAAGCCTCGCCGTCGCGATCCCCCTCGATCTGTTTGGTCTGCCAGTCGAAACGCGCGCTGCGTAACCGGCTCTTCTTGCCACCGTTACGCTCGTAGCGATATTCCAAGGGCTGGAACTGACCCTTCTGAAACCGGAAGCGGCTTTGCTCGCTGATGCGATCTTTCATCAACACCGCCGCGACGCCGGTTGCATAGCTGCGCGTCGAATATAAGAAATCGCCATTCGCCAGCCGTTCCAATTTCCGTTCGGTCTCACCGATCGGCACCGACTCGACGCTCAGGTTGTAGCGTGCGACAAAGCCCTGGGGCGGCGTGCTCGCCGATACGGTTTGTGCCAAAGCCAGCCATAGCAAAACCCAAACAATACGCATGATTCGCTCCCTCGAATGGCCGCTATTCTGCCGCCAAAAAACAAACCCCGCACGCGGCGGGGTTTGTCATGGCTGGCGTCGAACGCGACTTACCAAACACCCAGATATTCCAGGATGCCCTTGGCCGCCTCGCGGCCCTCGAACACCGCGGTGACCACCAGGTCGGAGCCGCGCACCATGTCGCCGCCGGCGAAGACCTTCGCGTTGGCGGTCTGGTAGGCGTGCTTCTGGCCGCGGGCGATGACGCGGCCGCCCGGGTCGGTGGCGATGCCAAACTCGGCGAACCAAGGCTGCGGGTTGGGCCGGAAGCCGAAGGCGACCAGCACGCGGTCGCAAGGCACGATCTCCTCGGAACCTTCCACGACCACCGGCGAGCGGCGGCCGCGGGCATCGGGCTCGCCCAGTTGGGTGGTGACCAGCTTGATGCCCTCGACCTTGTCCTTGCCGACGATCTCGACCGGCTGACGGTTCCACAGGAACTGCACGCCCTCTTCCTTGGCGTTGGCCACCTCGCGCTTGGAGCCCGGCATGTTGGCCTCGTCGCGGCGGTAGGCGCAGGTGACCGAGGCGGCGCCCTGGCGGATGGAGGTGCGGTTGCAGTCCATCGCGGTATCGCCGCCGCCGAGCACCACCACGCGCAGGCCCTTCATGTCGATGAATGTGTCCTGGGCAAAGCCCATGCACTGCTTCACGTTGGAGATCAGGAAGGGCAACGCCGGCATCACGCCCGGCAGGTCCTCGCCCGGGATGTCGGCCTTCATGTAGGTGTAGGTGCCCATGCCCATGAACACGGCATCGTAGTCGGCCAGCAGTTGCTGCATGGTGACATCCTTGCCGACCTCGGTGTTCAGGCGGAACTCGATGCCCATGCCCTCGAATATCTCGCGCCGGCGGGTCATCACGCCCTTTTCCATCTTGAACTCGGGGATGCCGAAGGTGAGCAGGCCGCCGATCTCCTCGTAGCGGTCGTAGACCACGGCCTTGACGCCGTTGCGCGCCAGCACGTCGGCGCAGCCCAGGCC
>JAJZTV010000057.1 GCA_021847385.1 Pseudomonadota bacterium
GCCTTGGCGTGCTCAATCTGCTGCCTATTCCTCTATTGGACGGTGGGCATTTGCTGTATTATCTGGCCGAAATCGTGACCGGCCGACCGGTTCCAGAGCGGGTGCAAGAAATTGGGCAAAAAGTCGGCATGGCCTTGTTGGGCGTACTGATGTTTTTGGCTTTGTTCAACGACTTCCAGCGCTTGCTGACACAATGAAGAAACGCATACCAGGCATCGCGCTCGCTGCAGCGCTCGTTTCCACCCAGGCCCACGCCTTCGAACCTTTTCAGGTCAAGGATATTCGCGTCGAAGGCATCCAGCGCACCGAGGCTGGCACGGTCTTCAGCTACTTGCCGGTCAAGGTCGGCGAGACACTGACCGACGACAAGGCCTCCGCTGCGATCAAGGCGCTCTACGCCACCGGGTTTTTCAAGGATGTGCGCCTTGAGGTGACCGACGGCGTGCTGATCGTGCAAATCGAGGAGCGCCCGGCCATCGCGCAGATCGATTTCGCCGGCATGAAGGAATTTCAAAAGGATGAGATCAAGACCAGCCTCAAGCAACTCGGTCTGGCCGACGGTCGCATCCTCGATAAGTCCCTGCTGGACAAGGCCGAACAGGAACTCAAGCGTCAGTATTACAACCGCGGCATGTATGCGGTCGAGGTCGCCGCCCGCACCTCGCCCTTGGAGCGCAACCGGGTTGCGGTCAATTTCGAGATCAACGAAGGCGACATCTCGAAGATCCGCGCAATCAACATCATCGGCGCCAAGGCGTTCAAGGAAAAAGACCTGCTCGATTTGTTCGCGCTGCGCACGCCCGGTTGGCTGACCTGGTGGACCAAGAACGACCAATATTCCAAGCAAAAGTTGACCGCCGACCTGGAGGCCTTGCGTTCGCACTACTTGAACCGGGGTTACCTGGAATTCACGATCGACTCCACCCAAGTCTCGATCACCCCGGACAAAAAAGACATCTACATCAGCGTCAACGTCACCGAAGGCGAGAAATACACGGTCTCCGGGTACAAGATCGCCGGTGACCTGCCCGTCCCGGAAAAAGACCTCGACGCCCTGGTCGGCCTCAAGGCCGGCGACGTGTTCTCGCGCGAGAAGCTGAACGAATCGGTCAAGAAGATGGGTGACCGCCTAGGCAACGACGGCTTCGCCTTCGCCAACGTCAATGCCGCGCCCGAAATCGACAAGGCAAAGCATCAGGTCGCCTTTACCTTCCTGGTCGATCCCGGCCGTAAGGTCTACGTCAGGCGCATCGAGATTGCGGGCAACAACAAGACCCAGGACCAGGTTATCCGGCGCGAGATGCGTCAGCCGGAAGGTGCTGTCTACGCTGCCGACAAGATCAACCGTTCGCGCGAGCGCATCGAGCGGCTGGGCTACTTCAGCGAGACCAATCTGGAGACGCCGTCCGTCCCCGGCACCACCGACCAAGTCGACGTCAATGTCTCGGTGACCGAGAAATCCACCGGCAACATCCTGCTCGGTGCCGGTTTTTCCAGTTCGGAAGGTATCGTGCTGTCCGGCTCGGTATCGCAGAACAACCTCTTTGGCAGCGGCAACAAGCTCTCCGTGCAGGTCAATAGCGGCAGCGTCAACACGGTGTATGCGCTGTCCTTCACCAATCCCTATTTCACTCCGGACGGGGTCAGTCTCGGCTATGACATCTACCGCCGCGACCAGGACACCGCCAGCCTGAACGGCATTGCGCAATACCGGACCTCGACCCTCGGCCTGGGCGGTCGTTTGGGCCTGCCGATCAACGAACTGGACAGCATCAACCTCGGTGCGGCGATCGAGCAATACACGCTGGACTTGACCGCCGACAGCCCGACCAATTTCAAGAAATTCGCGCTCGACTTCGGCGGCGATGTGAATGGCGTGACCACGACCAGCCTGCGCCTGGATGCCGGCTGGGCACGCGATTCGCGTAATAGCCTGCTCTATCCGACAGCCGGCAGCTATCAACGCGTTTATGGCGAGGTCGGCACGCCGATCGGCGATTTGGAGTACTACAAACTCAATTACCAATATCAACAATACCTGCCGCTGTCCAACACCTTCACCTTATTGCTCAATGGCGAGATCGGCTATGGCGGCGGCTTCGGCGGCAAACCGATGCCGTTCTTCCGCAACTTCTATGCGGGCGGCAATACCTCGGTGCGCGGCTTCGAGGCCGGCACCCTGGGGCCCAAGTCACTCGACAGCGCCGGTACGCCCTATGCCATCGGCGGCGACAAACGTCTGGTCGGAAATGCCGAATTGCTGTTCCCGATGCCCGGCCTAGGCAAAGATCGCTCGGTGCGCATGAGCGTATTCATGGATGCGGGTGCCGCATTCGGCCCGGATGACTACCAAGGTCGCTATAGCAGCATCGCCTTCGGCGATATCCGCTATTCCGGCGGTCTTGGTCTTACCTGGTATTCACCGTTCGGCCCGCTGAAGTTTTCCCTGGCCAAACCGATCAACGCTAAAACCGACGATAAAACCCAAGTCTTCCAATTCCAGTTGGGCTCGGTGTTCTAATTGCAGGAGATTCAACTATGAAAGCCGCCATTACCGCCTTGCTGATTGGGTTGAGCTTGGCGCAACCGTTGTTTGCCGCGGAACTTAAAATCGGTTTCGTCAACACCGAGCGCATCTTCCGCGATTCCGCGTTATCGCAAAAAGCCCAGAAGAAACTGGAAAAGGAATTTGCCGGCCGCGAGCAAGACATCCAAAAGCAAGTCAAGCAAGCACGCGACCTACAGGCCAACCTGGAAAAAGAATCGCTCACCCTGCCCGATTCGGAGCGATCCAAAAAAGAGCGCGATGTCGCCAACCTCAACCGCGACATCCAGCGTGCTCAACGCGAGCTGCGCGAAGACCTCAACCAGCGCAAGAATGAAGAATTCGCCAATATCCATGAGAAGGCGCGCAATGCCATCCTGGACATCGCGAAAAAGGATGGCTTCGACCTGATCGTCGAAAATGCCGTCTATGCCGGTCAACGCGTAGACATCACCGACAAAGTCCTGAAGGCGCTGGAGCGCTGAGAGCCCACCAATGCCCGGCTACACCCTGGCCGAATTGGGGGCCTGCCTGGGCGGCGCGCTGGTGGGGGATACCGGCCATCGTTACACCGGCGTAGCCTCGCTCGAGCAAGCCACTTCGGAACAAATCAGCTTCGTCACCGGCGAAAAACATTTGGCGGCCGCCCAGCGCTCGCGCGCGGGTGCCCTGCTGGTTTCCAGCCGTCTGAGTGCGCAGATCGCGCAGCCGCATCTGGTGGTGGCCAACCCGCACGCAGCCTTTGCCCGTGTACTTGGCTTGTTCCATCCCGAGCCTGAGGTCACGCCCGGCATCCACCCGAGCGCACATATCGCCGATAGCGCGCAAATTGCGGCCGATGCCTGGATCGGGCCGCATGTCCATATCGCTGACCATGCACGCATCGGTGCGCGCAGCCGTATCGGCGCCGGTTGTTCGATCGGGGCGCAGAGCCGAATCGGCGACGATTGCGTGCTGCATCCGAACGTGACCCTCTACAGCCATTGCCGCCTGGGCCACCGCATCATTCTGCATTCGGGTTGTGTGATCGGTTCGGATGGCTTCGGCCTGGCCTGGGAAGACGAGCATTGGCTCAAGGTGCCGCATATCGGCGGTGTCGTGCTCGAAAACGATGTCGAGGTCGGCGCCAACACCACCGTGGACCGCGGTGCCCTCGACGACACCGTGATCGAGCGCGGGGCCAAGCTCGACAACCTGATTCAAATCGCGCACAACGTACGGATCGGTGCCCATACCGCCATCGCCGCCTGCACCGGCATCGCCGGCAGCACCCGCATCGGCGCCTACTGCCAAATCGGCGGTGCGGCGATGATCATCGGCCATTTGGAAATCGCTGATCGGGTCACCATCTCGGCTGGCACCTTCGTCGGCAAGTCCATCCGCGAGGCCGGCACCTACACCTCGGTCCAGCCCTTGATGGCGCATGCCGACTGGAAGCGGAATGCTGCTCAATTAAGGCATCTGGACAGGATGCACGAGCGCGTCAAGGAACTTGAAAAGAAATTGTCTGAATTGGAAAGGAAATCCTCGTGAGCACCGACACGGTTATGGATATCAAGGACATCATGCGTCACCTGCCGCACCGCTACCCTTTTCTGCTGGTGGATCGGGTATTGGAGCTCAGCAAAGGCGAGCGTATCGCCGCCTTGAAAAATGTCACCATGAACGAGCCTTTCTTCCCGGGCCATTTCCCGCACCACCCGGTGATGCCAGGCGTGCTGATCATCGAGGCACTGGCCCAAGCAGCCGGTATCCTTGCATTCCAGAGTTCCGACACCCCGGTTACCGACAACACGGTGGTCTACTTCGTCGGCATCGACAACGCCCGCTTCAAGCGGCCGGTCACGCCGGGCGATCAGTTGCGGCTTGAGGCGACCATCACCAAGAACATGCGCGGCATCTGGAAATTTTCCGCTCAGGCTCTAGTCGATGGTCAAGTGGCATGCGAGGCCGACCTGATGTGCACCTTGCGCACCGTGGAATGAGCAGGACCCGTAGATGATCCATCCCACCGCCATCGTGCACCCCAATGCCAAGCTCGGTAGCCATGTCGAGATCGGCGCCTACAGCATCATCGGCGAGCATGTCGAGATCGGCGATGGCAGCCGTGTCGGCCCGCATGCTGTGATCACCGGCCATACCCGCATCGGGCAAGGCAACCACATCTTTCAGTTCGTCTCTCTCGGCGAGCAGCCACAGGATAAGAAATACGCCGGTGAGCCGACTCGGCTGGAGATCGGCGACCACAACACCATTCGAGAGTTTTGCACCTTCAACACCGGCACCGTGCAAGACAATGGCGTCACCCGGATCGGCAACCACAACTGGATCATGGCCTATGTGCATATCGCCCATGATTGCGCGGTCGGCGACCATACCATCTTCGCCAACAATGCCTCGCTGGCCGGGCATGTCGAGGTTGCCGATTATGCGATCCTCGGTGGCTTCACGGGCGTGCACCAATTCTGCCGAGTCGGTGCCCATGTCATTACCGGTATCGCATCGGTCGTGCGGCAGGACATTCCGCCGTTCATCACGGCCTCTGGCAACCCGGCGGCACCGCATGGCCTGAATGCCGAGGGTTTGAAGCGCCGAGGCTTCAGCACCGAGGCGCTGGCCGCGCTCAAGCGTGCCTACAAGACGCTCTACAAGTCAGGCCTGGGCTTGAACGAGGCCGCCGACGCGATCGCCCAAGAAGCCGCCAAGCAACCGGAGCTGCAACCCTTGGCCGATTTCCTACGGATACCGGGGCGTGGCATCGTTCGATAAATGGCGGCCGGAATGAAACACGATAACCATGAGATCGTGGCCACTGCGCTCGCTGCGACTGTGCCCACTCAAGCGGTCGCCATCGTCGCCGGTGAGGCCTCCGGCGACTTGCTGGGGGCGCTGCTGATCGAGGCGACACGACAGGCCCACCTGCCGCTTCGATTTGAAGGCATCGCCGGCCCGAGGATGCAGGGCATGGGTGCCCGTTCCTTGTTTCCGATGGAAACCTTGGCCGTGCGCGGCTATGTCGAGGCGCTGTCCGGCCTGCGTAAGATCCTGGGCATTCGCCGCCAACTCAAGCGAAAACTGCTGCAAGACAAACCGGCGTTGTTCGTCGGGGTCGATGCCCCCGACTTCAACCTCTCGCTCGAAGCCACGCTGAAGCGTAATGGCATTCCAACCGTGCATTTTGTCAGCCCCTCGATCTGGGCCTGGCGCCGGGGCCGGATACGGAAAATCCGCAAGGCCGTCTCGCACATGCTGCTGATCTTCCCGTTCGAAGAGGCCCTCTATGCCCAAGCCGGCATCCCGGCCACTTTTGTCGGCCATCCCCTCGCCCACGCCTTACCGGCCCAGCCCGACCGCAAAGGGGCTCGCGAGCGGCTGGGCCTGAAACCGAATGGCGAATATGTGCTGTTGATGCCGGGCAGCCGCCGGAGCGAACTCAAGCTCATGGCCGAGACCTTCATCGAAACCGCGCGCAAGATCCATGCCCAGCGCGGTCACGTCCAATTCCTGGTGCCGTTGATCAGCCGGGAGACGCGGCTGCAATTCGAGGAGGCCATTTATCGGCTTCAGGCACACGACATCCCGATCCGCATCCTGTTCGGCCATGCCCACGATGCCATGCAGGCGGTCGATGCCGCCCTGATTGCCTCGGGCACGGCAACCTTGGAGGCCGCATTGCTCAAATGCCCGCACGTGGTGACCTACAAGGTGCCCTGGCTGACCTATCAGATCATGCGCCGGCAGGCCTATTTGCCGTATGTCGGTCTGCCCAATATCTTGGCAGGACGCTCAGTCGTACCGGAACTGATCCAAAAGCAGGCCACGCCTGAAGCCTTGGCCGACGAAGTCGTACGGCTACTGCAAGATCGCACGGCACGCGAGGCCATGCAGGATGTATTCGAAGCCATCCGCCGCTCGCTCAAACGCGACACCCCGCGCCTGATTGCCGAGGCCCTGGCGCCGTTTCTCCGATGACAGCGGCACCGTATCTAATCTGTGGCGTCGATGAAGCCGGCCGTGGCCCACTGGCTGGCCCGGTCTGTGCCGCTGCGGTCATCCTCGACCCAAGCAAGCCGATCGATGGTCTGAAAGATTCGAAAAAGCTCTCGGCCGGCCGCCGCGAGCGGCTGGCCGACGAGATTCGTGCCAAGGCCCTCGCCTGGGCCGTGGCTTGGGCGACGGTCGAGGAAATCGACCAGATCAACATCCTGCAAGCCAGCCTACTGGCGATGCGCCGGAGCGTCATGGATTTGGCCGTCGTCCCCAACGCCGTGTGGGTGGACGGCAATCGCTGCCCTGAACTGCCCTATCCGACTCGGGCTATCATTAAGGGCGATGCGCTCGAACCGGCCATCTCGGCGGCATCGATCCTGGCGAAAACCGCACGCGACAAGACAATGTTGGAACTTGCTAGGTATTATCCCGGCTATGGCTTCGAGCAGCACAGCGGCTATCCTACGGCCGCGCATCTGGAGGCCCTGAGGCTGCATGGCGTAACGCCGGTACATCGCAAGACCTTCGGTCCCGTCAGACGGATATTGGACGAGTGCAATACGAATTGAACGTTGATGCCAAAGAGGAGTGACAAGGCATGCTGGTAATCATTGGCTGGATCGTCGCCTTGGCGAGCGTGTTCGGCGCCTTTGCCGCTGGCGGCGGTCATCTGGCTTCGTTGTTCCAGCCATTGGAACTGGTCATGATCGGTGGCGGTGCGTTCGGCGCCTTCATGGCGGCCAATGGCGCCAAGGGCATGAAGGCCTTCGTTTCCGCCATGCCTGGCGTTTTCAAAGGGTCCAAATACACCAAGGCCTTCTATATGGAATTGCTGGCACTCCTGTTCGAGATCTTGAACAAGGTGCGCCGCGAGGGCCTGATGTCGATCGAGCCGGACGTCGAAAATCCGGAGGAAAGCGCCCTGTTCGCCAAATATCCCGCTATCCAGGCCGACCATCATTTGATCGAATTCATCGCCGACTATTTGCGCCTGATGGTCGGCGGCAACCTGAACGCCCTCGAAATCGAGAACCTGATGGACGCCGAGATCGAGACGCACCACCACGAAGGCATGGGGCCCGCCCAGGCCGTACAACGCATGGCCGACGGCATGCCGGCCTTCGGTATCGTCGCAGCGGTGATGGGCGTGGTCCACACCATGGAGTCGCTTTATCTGCCGCCGACTGAACTGGGGGTGCTGATTGCCCACGCACTGGTCGGTACCTTCCTCGGTATCCTGTTGTCCTACGGCTTCGTATCGCCGGTCTCGACCGCCATGGAAGTCAAAGTCGAGGAAGGCGGTAAGGTGCTGCAAGCCGTGAAAACGGTCATTCTCGCCAGCCTCAACGGTTTCTCGCCGCAGGTCTGCGTCGAGTTCGGGCGCAAAGTGCTCTATTCCACCGAGCGGCCGACCTTCCTCGAATTGGAAGACGACATCAAGGCGCGCAAGGCGGCCAAGTGAGGCGATAGGCCATGGCGGACGATACCCAACGCCCAATAGTCATTAAGCGCATCAAAAAAGGCGGGCATGCCGCGCATGGCGGCGCCTGGAAGATCGCCTATGCCGACTTCGTCACGGCGATGATGGCCTTCTTTCTGTTGATGTGGCTGTTGGGCTCGGTCAACAAGGCCAAATTGCAAGGCATCTCGGACTACTTCAAGACCCCGCTTAAGGTAGCGCTGAGCGGTGGCCAGGGGGTAGGCGAGCAAACTAGCATCATCAAAGGCGGCGGCGACGACATCACCAAAAAGACAACGCTGGATAGCAAACGCAGCGAGGAGTCTGAACAAACCAAGAAGAAGCCTGAAGAAAATACGGAACAGAACAAGGCACAAGAAGCCGCGCGCTTGTCCGAACTGAAGGAAAAGCTCAATACGCTGATCGAGAGCAATCCCAAGCTTCAGCAGTTCAAGAATCAGATCAAGATCGACATCACCAGCGAGGGCCTGCGCATCCAGATCGTCGACGACCAGAATCGTCCGATGTTCGACTCCGGCAGCGCAGTCATGAAGCCCTATACCCGGGATATCCTGCACGAGATCGGTCGCACGCTGAATGATGTGCCGAACCGCATCAGCCTGTCTGGTCACACCGACTCGGTGCAATACGCCTCCGGCCCGCGTGGCTACAGCAACTGGGAACTGTCGGCCGACCGGGCCAATGCCTCGCGCCGCGAGTTGCTGACCGGCGGACTGCTACAGACCAAGATCCTACGAGTCGTCGGCTTGGCCGACGCGGTCCCCTTCCTTAAGAACGACCCGGCCGCCCCGATCAACCGGCGCATCTCCATCATCGTGATGAAGAAAGAGGCGGAAGAGGCCATCACCAAGGAAAGCCAGCAAACCGAGGCCCTGACCGCCAAGCAGGTCGGGGAAAAGCTTGGCAGTGTCAAACCTTAGGCTTCCGGTATCCAACACCGGCCTGCCACTCGTGCTGCAGGCCGGGCTGATCCATGTATTGGCCTGGGCACTCGTCCTCGGCCTCGCCTTCGCCGCCCGGCAGATCGAGCTCGATCTGAGTTGGGGCATGTGGGCCTTGTTGCAGGGCCTGCTCGCAGGGGGCTTCAGCTATTTCTTCGCGCTGCCTGCTTGGTGGCTGGTCATCAATCCGCTCTTCTTTCCCGTGCTTGCCCAAGCCCAGCAATGGGAACTCGCCCCGCACTGGTACCTAGCGGGCCTGGTCGCATTGTTGCTGACCCAGTTGGGCGCCGTGCGTAGCCGGGTGCCGCTCTATCTGTCGAGCCAGCGCGCCAAAACCGAGTTGCTGCGCCTATTGCCGGCGGATTCAGGGCTGCGCTTTTTGGATGTCGGCAGCGGTATTGGCGGCCTGCTCGCTTTCTTGGCAAAAAACCGGCCCGGGCTGGTGCTCGACGGTATCGAATCCGCGCCTGGGCTCTGGCTCCTGAGCCGCTTACGGCTCGGGGCGCGCGCCTCTATCGCACTGGGCGATCTGTGGAACGTCGACCTATCCCGCTACGACGTCGTGTACGCCTTTCTCTCGCCGGAACCTATGGCCCGGTTGTGGCAAAAAGCCAAACGCGAGATGCCGCCGGGCAGTTTGTTCGTCAGCAATACCTTCGAAGTGCCCGGCGTGAAGCCAGACGCCAGCATCGAATTGCACGACCTCCATCGTGGACGTCTCCTGCTATGGCGAATGACGTAATCGACCCCAAGCAGTGGCTTGAAAAGCTCGGGCCGAGGCCGGTAGCGGTGTTCCGTCGTACGGCACGCCTGCTGGCGGAGCTTGCCCAGCAAGGCGATAGCGTCAACAGCAACGATATCGCTACCGTCATCCTGGCCGACCCGTTGATGACCCTGCGCGTCCTGCACGATGCCAATGCCCTGCGTTCCAAGCGGCTGGGCTCGGAGACCGGCACGGTCCAACACGCCTTGATGAGAATCGGCATCAACGCATTTTTCGACAAGTACAAAGAGTTACCGACCGTCGAAGAGGCATTGAGCAGCCGGCCCATGGCCCTGCAGATCGCATATCGACTCCTGCAGCGCAGTTTTCATGCGAGCTGGCAGGCGCGCGATTTCGCCGCATTGCACCTCGATATCCAGGCTGAGGAAGTCGAGGTCGCTGCGCTGCTAGGCTGCATTACCGAGCTTCTGCTCTGCCTAGTGGCGCCCGAAACCATCGGCAAATTGCAGCGCCTGCGCCGTAAAAAATCGGCGGCCATGGCGGAGCTTGAGCTACTTGGCAGTCCGCTGGATGCGCTCCAACAAGCCGTGCTCGCCGCTTGGCAAATGCCGGAAGAGCTGCGGGAGATGTTGGTGCTAGGCCAGCAGCCAAGGCCGCGCCAAATCATGCTGCGC
>JAJZTV010000058.1 GCA_021847385.1 Pseudomonadota bacterium
TTCTATACTGGGCGAGAAGGGCATACGCAAATGCGTGTTGCCGCTATTGGACAATGCCGACGCGACCTTGCGTCTGCGCCATGCCCCCGATGAGGATGCCCAGTGGCGCGCGGCGGATTTGCGCTGGTGGTTGATCGCGCTCGGCCTGGAACCCGGCCGGATAGCCCTAGTGGAAGACCCTAAGGCCACCGAACCCCTTGTACTGGAACTGACGGAAACCAAGTGACTCGCAAAACAACCTCAGGCTTTGCCAAAGCCCGCAGCCGTACCACCCCGAAGGCCCAAGAGGGCGCAGGCCTGCTGCGCGTGGCCGCGATCCAGATGGCCTCCGGCCCCAATGTCGCCGCCAACCTGTCCGAGGCCGAGCGCCTGATCCAGCAGGCCGCCACCGCAGGCGCCAAGCTGGTCGCGCTGCCCGAATACTTTGCGATCATGGGCCTGAAAGACACCGACAAGGTCGCCGCCCGCGAGGCCGAAGGCAAGGGGCCGATCCAGAAATTCCTCGCCGGCCAGGCCAAGAAGCACAAGATCTGGCTGATCGGCGGTTCGGTGCCGCTCGAATGCGACAACCCGAAGAAGGTACGCAACAGTTGCCTGGTCTACGACGACAAGGGCAAGCAGGTCGCGCGCTACGACAAGATCCACCTGTTCGGCCTGGAACTGGGCAACGAGCGCTACAAGGAAGAGACCACCATCGAGCCGGGCGACAAGGTCGTGGTCGTCGACACCCCGTTCGGCCGCCTGGGCCTGTCGATCTGCTACGACCTGCGCTTCCCCGAGCTCTATCGCGCGATGGGCGAGGTCGACATCATCGCGGTGCCGGCCGCCTTCACCGCAACCACCGGCAAGGCCCACTTCGAAACCCTGATCCGCGCCCGCGCCATCGAGAACCTGGCCTATGTCATCGCCCCGGCCCAGGGCGGCTATCACCTGTCCGGCCGCGAGACCCACGGCGACACCATGATCGTCGACCCCTGGGGCAATGTGCTCGACCGCCTGCCGCGCGGTTCCGGCGTGGTCGTCGCCAGCCTCAACCGCGGCTACCAGGAAAGCATGCGCAAGAGCCTGCCGGCGCTGAAACACCGCACGCTCAACTGCAGCAGCGCGATCAAGGTCGAAGTCGTCAAGGCCGACGCATGAACGCCGGCGGCAAAGACGAAGGCCTGTTCGCCAAGGCCGTCGACATCCTGCTCGCGCCGAACGAACTGACGCCGAGCCGACTCGATTCCGTGTTCGGCCTGCTCGCCGCGCACCGGCTCGACGACGCCGACCTCTATTTCCAATACAGCCGGTCCGAGGCCTGGAGCCTGGAAGAAGGCCGGGTCAAATCCGGCAGCTTCAGCATCGACCAGGGTGTCGGCGTGCGCGCCGTGGTCGGCGACAAGACCGCCTTCGCCTATTCCGACGACATCCGCCTGCCCGCCATCGAAGACGCCGCGCGCACCGCCCGTGCCATCGCCGTCAGCGGTGGCAGCGCCTCGGTCAAGGCCGCGCGGCTGGTGGCCGGACGCAAGCTCTACCTGCCACTCGATCCGCTCGCCTCGCTGGCCGAGGCCGACAAGGTCGCCCTGCTCCATCGTTTGGAAGATTACGCACGCAAGCGGGACCCGCGCGTGAGCCAAGTCATCGCCAGCCTGGCCGGCGAATACGAGGTGATCTACGTCGCCCGCCTGGATGGCCGGGTGGCGGCCGACGTACGGCCGCTGGTCCGGGTCTCGCTCCAGGTCATCGTCGAACAGGACGGCCGGCGCGAGCAGGGCAGCTCCGGCGGCGGCGGCCGCACCGACTACGGCTATTTCACCGACGCCATCCTGCAAGACTACGCCGAACAGGCGGTGCACCAGGCGGTGACCAACCTCAACGCCAAGCCGGCCCCGGCCGGTAGCATGACCGTGGTGCTCGGTGCCGGCTGGCCCGGCATCCTGCTGCACGAGGCCATCGGCCATGGCCTGGAGGGCGACTTCAACCGCAAGGGCAGCTCCGCCTTCTCCGGCCGCATCGGCCAGCGCGTCGCGGCCAAGGGGGTGACCGTGGTCGACGACGGCACCCTGCCCAACCGGCGCGGCTCGCTCAACATCGACGACGAGGGCAACCCGACCGAGTGCACCGTGCTGATCGAGGACGGCATCCTCAAGGGCTATATGCAGGACGCGATGAACGCCCGGCTGATGGGCATGGCGCCGACCGGCAACGGCCGCCGCGAATCCTTCGCCCACCTGCCCATGCCGCGCATGACCAACACCTACATGCACGCCGGCGACAAGGCGCCGGAAGAGATCATCGCCTCGGTGAAAAAGGGCCTCTACGCCGCCAACTTCGGCGGCGGCCAGGTCGACATCACCAGCGGCAAGTTCGTCTTCTCCGCCGCCGAGGCCTACCTGATCGAAGACGGCAAGATCACCTACCCGGTCAAAGGCGCCACCCTGATCGGCAACGGCCCCGACGCGCTGACCCGGGTGGCCATGATCGGCAACGACATGCGGCTCGACTCCGGCGTCGGCACCTGCGGCAAAGAGGGCCAAAGCGTGCCGGTCGGCGTCGGCCAGCCTACGCTGCGCATCGACGGCTTGACCGTGGGTGGCACAAGCTAGGTACTTTTCCTAGCCGGCCGCCCCGCCGGTCACATGGTTGTCATCCTTGGTCTATATATGTGAGTTGCATTGCGCCATAACTCATAGGGAGCCAACCATGTTGAAAGCCGAAGAGAAGTCGAGCAGCAAAGCCGCCAGCCAAACCGCAACCACCGTCAAACCGAAGAAGACCACCAAGGCCGAGACCGGCGCCAAGCCGGCCAAGGCCGCAACCGCCAAGACCTCAGCCAAGACCCTCGCCAGTAAACCGAAAAAGGCCAAGGCCCTCGACGCCGGCCTGCGTCACCAGCTCATCAACGAGACCGCACATTTCATCGCCGAAAAGCGCAGTTGCGGCGCGAGCGAACTGGACGATTGGTTGTTCGCGGAGCGCTTGGTCGATGGGGTGAGTGGGGCGATGCAATAAAAACCAAGACGGGGCCGCCCTTGCGGCAACCCCGCGACAGCATGGCTCAGTCTTTGATGGAATTCGCGAGCTCCATCATTTTCTTATGCATTCCCGCGTTTTCCACGTGGCCGGTCATGATCAGCGTATAGCTTTTTGCCTCCGTCGCCCAGGTGAGCTGCGACATCGCCTTGCCTTTTTGGCTTTGCGCTATTCCAAGCACCGCCGGAACACCGTTGACCTGCTCGTTCACTCTACCTTTAGGAATAAGCATCCCGCCACCTTCAGCCACATAGTCCCACTCCCTTAGAAGCAGGAGCGTTCCATTCGGAAAAGAGAACAGCCGCGATAAGGAGTGGGGCGGGCCCTCTCGAACCACGCCGAGAAACTTCAGGCCGGCAAAGGGCGTGCCATCCGACGTCCCCCCTATTTGAGTAGCAGGTAGCTTTAGAGTCTGACGTCGCTTACAAACGGTAGGAGTCACATTTTCAATGTGATGTGGCATTAAAGTTGCTGTATTCCAAGTCATCCCGATTAAAACAATTTAGGAGGATTGCATGAACATAGACGCGGCCTCTTTTTATCCGAGGTGCTTATCCGTTGCTGGCGGTAACCTGCTTGCTCATCAAGATGGCGAAATGGACTTTTTTGCCCGACTGAAAGCCGCCCAGGTGAGTTTCGAAAGGCCATCCACGGTCGGTAACTCGAGTTCTGCTCTTCAGCAAAGCCCAGCCGCTAGCATCTTTCAAACCAATATGGCGTCGCAGACGCTATCTCAGCCCGCAGTGGTGTCAACACAACCGGCCCAAGCCCTGTCGATGTTCTTTCCGCCGGGGTTCCCGGCGGATATGAAAGAACAGCTTACCGATTTTTTCAATCGCTCGAATCTATCTAGCGAGGACAAAACGGCCATGTGGTCCTCGACGGTGGTCGGCCTCTACTTGATGAATCATGGGCCGGCGGGATTCAGACGCTATCTCACAGAAGAAACCAGATTCGGCTCTCCCAGTTTCAATCCGGTGAAGCTGATAGCAAATTATGGCAACGCGCTCGCCACACACGGCCATCCGAATATTGGGAAGGCGGTGCAGGACTATCTACGGAATCTTGGAGATGTTGGCTAGTCCATGGCGGCAAGTTTTTCCTGCCCGGCAGTGTTTGCCGGCGAATATTACCGAGAGCACGTTTTATATACTTACAATTGTTAATGAGTGTCTTAAAATACTTTGGTGCTGCCGAACTTATTCTCAACCCCGCGCATAGGCCATGAAGCAGAAAAGCATCTGAAGCTGCTTTTCTGCTTGCAAAATGCAAATGTGTTATCCGTTTAAGGATTGGCCCATACCCGCTTGAGGTGCGCTGTAGAAATGATTTTTCCTTTGGCGCTCACGCCTGCGTAGAGTGCGATGCCTTTTAACTGGGCATGGCTTCCCATGTAGATGGGGCGGTTCATAGCAGGGCTGTCGAATGGCGCGCGAGTAAAAGTCGGGGTCGTGGGCAATTGATCTGACGGAACCTCTTTCCATTGTAGTGCTGGATCCGTGGTCTGAGTGTTGTAGACGTAAAACTTACCTCCATACACGGCCACCACATAGATTTCCGCCACACTATCCGGGTTTTCGCCATCCTCCGGAGTGACCGTCATGTTAATGGTTCCATTCGGGTATCTGCTGCACCAGTCATGGTGACCAAAAAATCCACACGTCAAGGTGACATTGGAAACATCCTTAGTATCGATCTTGGCAGCCGTAGCAGTTAGAGGCTGGAGAGAAGCTGCCGCCGCGAGGCTCATTCCGACAAATAATTTCAGCATTTTTGGCTCCCTAATAACAAATGGATATGAAATGAATTTTTTTCGCGGGCTTGTTGTCAAGGAATATAGGTGCGCCAATAAGCCGAGCCACCACTCCAAAAATCTGTAACTTCAAATGAGTTTCCACCAGTGCAACTTGGCGTAGTGGCTTGCTCGCAGTACCAATAATCGCTGAACCCGATGACGTACCCTGTATTGTCGTAAATTGGGACTGATGAGTATTTATTAGCGGGTGTGCCGGCGTACGTCGCAGTCTGTGTGCCGTAATAGCCTCCTGTAACCACCCAGAATCCTAGCCAGCTACCTCCCTCATGCCAGTTGGCACTGAACGATGGCGAAGTCATGACATCCCATTTGAGGTAATCAACACTAGCGGGAATTACTGGATTATAAAGGGCAGAAGTTGCACCATACAGCCACAAGGCCCAAACATCCGGCGCTGACGCAGCGCGTGCAGTGAATGTGAAACCTAGAAGCACTGGCAAGGCAAATAGTCGTACAAACAGTTTTTGCCGCCACCTCTTCATGGTAATTGGCGCTAACAAAAAGCCACGCTCCATGTGGCACCCCCAAATGGATTTTCCAATAGCCGTTGTAATGGCTTGCCACAGCAACCGGTCTTTGGTCGCTATTCTCATGCGATATCTCCCTGTTGATTTATAAAATGAAAATGGCGTCAATTCCATGTACCCATCAGGCCCGCTTTGATCCATATGCACGTCAATAACGTGGCCTGGCGACTATTGAACCATCCATCTATCTCAAACGACATTAGCCCAATGGCCTAAGCCATTGGCCATTGGATATATTGACTTCAATTAAATTCGGGGACACAAAAACAAACAACCCACTCAAATCAACCACTTGCCTTGCCCCGACCCCGCCGCCTCTGCTACCATGCAAGCCATGTACCTGCTTCGCGCCGATTTTTTCTTTTTTCACTTTTATCCCACGCCCATGGCGGTCGGGAGGGAATAACGCGAGCAGCAAGCGAATCCCCGAAAACCGCCAGCCTCCTGGCGGTTTTTTAGTTGCGGCGTAACCTAAAGGTTAGCCTTCACTGAAATTGGCCGCCGAGCGGCCAATTTTATTTGGGGCTGGCTAGATCAAGGACAGATGGACATGACCGGATACCGAACCGACGACACCCGCATCGAGCAAGGCGGCGAACTGCTCGCGCCGATGCAGCTGATGCGCGAGCTCAAGGCCAGCGACACCGCGCTGAAGACGACCTACACCGCGCGCGGCGCCATCCACGATGTGCTGCGCGGCGCCGACGACCGGCTGGTGGTCATCGTCGGCCCCTGCTCGATCCACGACCCGGCCGCAGCCTTGGCCTACGCCAAGGGCTTGAAACCGCTGGCCGACGAGCTGGCCCACGACCTGATCGTGGTCATGCGCGTCTACTTCGAGAAGCCGCGCACCACGGTGGGCTGGAAGGGCCTGATCAACGACCCGCACCTGGACGAGAGCTTCGACATCAACGAGGGCCTGCGCCTGGCGCGCAAGATCCTGCTCGAGATCAACGAGCTGGGCCTGCCCAGCGCAACCGAATTCCTCGACCTGATCTCGCCGCAATACCTGGCCGACCTGGTGGCCTGGGGCGCGATCGGCGCCCGCACCACCGAAAGCCAATCGCACCGGCAACTGGCCTCGGGCATGTCCTGCCCGATCGGCTTCAAGAACGGCACCGACGGCAGCATCCGGATCGCGGTCGATGCGATCAAGGCGGCGGCCGCTCACCACCACTTCATCTCGATCACCAAGTCCGGCCACGTCGGCGTGTTCAAGACCGCCGGCAACGAGGACACCCACGTGATCCTGCGCGGCGGCAAGCAGCCCAACTACGATGCCGCCAGCGTCAATACCGTCTGTCAGGAGCTGGCTGCAGCCGGCCTGCGCCCGCAGGTGATGATCGACCTGTCGCACGCCAACTCGAGCAAGCAGTTCGACAAGCAGATCGAGGTCGGCCACGACGTCGCCCGCCAGGTGGCCGACGGCGACAACCGCATCATCGGCGTGATGATCGAGTCCCACCTGAACCCCGGCCGGCAGGACCTGTGCCCGGGCAAGCCGCTGGAGTATGGCCTGTCGATCACCGACGGCTGCATCGGCTGGGCCGACACCGAACCGCTGCTGCGCGCGCTGGCCGAGGCGGTGCGGAGCCGCCGGCTCAAGCAGGAGGACTGCGAGGAATAAGGCGACCCAAGCCCGGCCTTGGGGTAAAATTGGCCGTGGCGGGTCTCCCCGCATGGCTAAGTTGCCAACCTGGTCAGGTCCGGAAGGAAGCAGCCACAGCGATGGATGCCAGTGCCGGGGGTAAGGCTCGCCACCCCTTTTGTCAGTGAGGAGCAAGGAGATAGGAGTGAGGAGTAACCGCCACAGCCCATCCGCCTCACGCCTTTTATCCTCGCCTAGCGGGGACACCTCTCACCCCTCACTCGCCCGATGAGCCACCAAGTCCTCGCCCGCAAATGGCGGCCCAAGTCCTTCGCCGAACTGGTCGGCCAGGAACACGTGGTCCGGGCGCTGTCCAACGCGCTCAATCAGGGCCGGCTGCACCACGCCTACCTGCTCACCGGCACCCGCGGCTGCGGCAAGACCACCATCGCCCGCATCCTGGCCAAGTGCCTGAACTGCGAGACCGGGCTGACCGCTACGCCTTGTGGCCAATGCAGCGCCTGCCGCGAGATCGAGACCGGCCGCTTCGTCGATCTGATCGAGATCGACGCCGCCTCCTACACCGGCGTCGACAACATGCGCGAGGTGCTGGAGAACGCCCAGTACGCGCCCACCGCCGGCCGCTACAAGGTCTACATCATCGACGAGGTGCACATGCTGTCGAAGAGCGCCTTCAACGCGATGTTGAAGACGCTGGAAGAGCCACCGGCCCACGTCGTGTTCATCTTGGCCACCACCGACCCGCAGAAGGTACCGGTCACCGTGTTGTCGCGCTGCCTGCAGTTCAATCTGAAGCTGCTGCCGCCGCCCCGCGTGGCCGAGCACCTGAAGAACGTGCTGGCCGCCGAAGGCATCGCCAACGAACCGGCGGCGCTGCCGCTGATCGCCCGCGCCGCCGCCGGCAGCATGCGCGACGCGCTGTCCCTGCTCGACCAGGCCATCGCCTATGGCGGTGGCACGGTGCGCGAGCAGGAAACCCGCGACATGCTGGGCTCGGTCGACCAGGCCTACCTGTTCCCGATCCTCGAGGCGCTGGCCAACAACGACGGCGCCGGGCTCATGGCCGAGGCCGAGAACATCGCCGCCCGCAGCTTCTCGTTCGAGGCCGCGCTGCAGGACTTGGGCCTCTTGCTGCACCAGATCGCGCTGGCCCAGACCGTGCCCGAGGCGGTGGCCGAGGACGTGCCCGAGCGCGACCGTCTGTTCGCACTGGCCCGTAAGCTCGACGCCGAGACCGTGCAGCTCTACTACCAGATCGCCGGCCTCGGCCGACGCGACCTGGAATGGGCGCCGGACGAATACGCCGGCTTCTCCATGGCCTTGTTGCGCATGCTGGCGTTCACGCCGGGCAGCCCCGAGCCCGCCATGACGGCCGGTGCCCCGCAAGCTACCCCAAGCGTACCCCCGGCGGCGCGGCCAAACCCGGCCACCGTCGCGGCACCAGCGGCCGCAGCCGCCGCCCCCGCGGCCAGTCCAAGCGAAATCGCCAGCCGCCCCACGGCGCCGGAGACCACGGGCTTCGACGGCGACTGGCTGGGCCTGGCCGGTTCGCTCAACGGCGTCATCGGCCAACTGGCCAGCGCCTGCGAGCTGGTGGAACACAACGCTTCGCTGCTGAGCCTGCGCCTGCCCGAGGCGCATAAGGGCCTGCTCGACGGTTTTGGCGACAAGCTCAAGGCGGCCCTGCGAGAGAAATTGGGCAGCGGCAGCAAGATCGAAATCACCTTGGGCGCGACACAAGGCAGCGCGCCGGCCGAGATTGCCGCCCGGCATAAGGCCGAGCGCCAGGCCGAGGCCGAAACGGCCATCCAGAACGATCCCTTCGTGCAAAGTGTCGTCAAGGAATTCGACGGCAAGATCACGCAGATTCAACCCCTTAGCCAAGAGAGTGCGAAATGATGAAAGGCGGTATTGGCAACCTGATGAAACAGGCCCAGCAGATGCAGAACAATCTGCAGAAGGTGCAGGCCGAGATTGCCGAAATGGAAGTGGAAGGCCAGTCCGGCTCCGGCCTGGTCAAGGTCACGATGAACGGCAAGCATGCAGTGAAACGGGTCGACATCGACCCGTCGCTGATGCAGGACGACAAGGAGATGCTGGAAGACCTGATCGTCGCGGCGATGAACGATGCCGTGCGCCGGATCGATACGGTATCGCAGGAAAAGATGGCCGCAGTCACCGCCGGCATGCCCATGCCGCCGGGCATGAAATTCCCGTTCTGATGGCATGAAGCTGCCGGGCACGCTCGAAGCCCTGATCGACGCGCTGCGCGTGCTGCCGGGCGTCGGCCCGAAATCGGCCGCGCGCATGGCCTATCATCTGCTGCAGCGCGACCGGCTCGGCGCCCAGCGCCTGTCCGACAGCCTGAAGATCGCACTGGAGGGCCTGCACCATTGCGAACGCTGCAACAATTTCAGCGAAACGCCGATCTGCGAGCTGTGCGCCAACCCACGGCGCGACGCGCACCTGCTCTGCGTGGTCGAGATGCCGGTCGACCTCAATCGCATGGAAGAAACTCAGGCCTACAACGGCCTGTACTTCGTGCTGATGGGCCGGCTCTCGCCGCTCGACGGCGTCGGCCCCAAGGAGATCGGCCTGGACCGCCTGTTGCAACGGGCACAGGACGGCACGACCCAGGAAGTGGTGCTGGCCACCAACTACACCGCGGAAGGCGAAGCCACGGCACACTATGTCAGCGAACTGCTCAAGGCGCGCGGCCTCAAGGTCAGCCGCATCGCGCGCGGCATGCCGGCCGGCGGTGAACTAGAATACGTGGACGCGATGACCATTGCCCAAGCCTTTACCGACAGGCGCGCGTTATGAGCCACGGCACAACACCTGCCGAGCAAGTATCGGCGAAGGCTCACATGCGCATCGTGCATGTTAAGCGCAGCGGCCGTAGCCACAACATCGTTGCGGCGGAGGCTCACATGAGCGAAGCGAATGTTAAGCGCAGTGGCCGCAGCCAATACGCGGCCGCGACGACCATCGCACAGGCCTTCACCGACAGGAGAGCGTTGTGAACGACGAAGTGGAAACCCTGGATAGCCGGCAGACCGAACAGCTGCTGGAAGAGCTGATGTCCAGCCAGGATTTCCCCGCCCTCTCCAGCACCATCATCCAGATCAACCAGCTGGTCGGCTCGGACGATAGCCATACCGACGAACTGACCCGGGTGATCCTGCGCGACAACTCGCTGACCAACAAGTTGCTGCGCCTGGTCAACTCGGTGCACTACGCCCAGTTCGGCGGCCGCAACATCAGCACCATCTCGCGGGCCGTGGTCATCCTCGGCTTCGACACCATTCGCGATGCCGCACTCACGC
>JAJZTV010000059.1 GCA_021847385.1 Pseudomonadota bacterium
CCCACCGCGCACTGGGTGAAATTGCCGGCGGCATCCTGGCAGCCCAAGCGCGCCGAAGCGCCGCCGCTGAAGACGACCGCGTTTTCCTGATAGATCGGGATCGACACCGAACCGCTCGTCGGATTGGTGGCGGACGCGGCGGCCAGCATGTATTGCTGCAATCGATTGCCGCTGGCCGGCATGGCCGGGTCGGCCGGGTTGTAGAAGCAATAGGCCTGCGTGGCATCCACATAGCGGCAACTGGTGCCATAGGGGCAAGTGATGTTGTTGCCGGAAGGATCGCCCGCACACAGATTGCCGCTGGCCTTGGCATTGCCATGCTCGCCGGTCCCCGGCTTGGGCCCGACGGTTCCCGATACCAGGCCGTACCACACCGGCTGGCTGCATTTGTTGACGAAGGTCAGGGTACGGCTGCCGACTTGAGTGCCGGTCGGGGCCGATGCCGGCGGCGTCGGGTAGACCACCAGCTCGCCCACTGTGTTCTTGCCCACCGTCGTCGACGGGAAGGTCAGTTGGTAGCTCGTGCCCGGGCCGCTCGGTGCCACCAGGGTGACGCCCTGGCAGGTCGTCTGCCGGTCGTCGATGAAGTTGTTATAGAAACCGACATTGCACGAGACCTGCCCCGAGCCGCTGCCGGTGGCGAAGCCCAAGGTCATCGCCCCATTCTGGTTCAGCGGGCCCGTCAATACGACCTGATTATTGGAAACCGTGCCGCAGGTCCCGCTTGCGCACGATACGGTCACCCCGCCGCCGGCAAAGCCGATATCGACGATCCGGTTCGGCGCAATGGGCGGCACCACGCCCTGGCTCGCCGAGAAGGCCAGGGTATTCCCGGAGGACGAGGCCGGCCTACAGGTACTGGTCGCGGGCAGATAGTTTGAATTCTTGTCGAAGTTCGCGATGCAGGCCAAGTTGCCACCGGCTTTGAACTTCACTGCGCTCTTGGCCGGAACCGCGCAGTTGACCGGGCTCGACGAGTTGATCGTCTGCGTTACATTGTTCGGACACTCGACCGCGACGCCGCCGTTGCCCCAGTCCCCGGAATAGCCGTCGATGATAGTCCACAACACGCCGGGATAGACCCCTTGGGTGGCGGTCAACGCCAGCGTCCCCGGCGCATAGTTGCCGGAAACGCAGGTGCTCTTCTTCTTGTCGACCGCCCCGCCGACGGCGATGCGCGCCTTGCACGACACCCCGGCCCGGTTGGTCAACGTCACGACATTGCCCGCCTGCACCGTGCAGAACACCGGCTGGCTGCCGGTGATCGTTATAACTTGGCCACTCGGGCATTTCACCTGCACCGGCAGATCGCTCGAATAGGCGTCGGTGATGGTCAAGCTCTCGGCCCGACTCGGCATGGCCAAGGCCAGCCCGGCGACGAACAACATTGCACCCAGGCCGGCAAGGCGGCCCTTCAGCGAGACGAACATGGCAACTCCCCTTACAAATGATGCGGATCGGCTGTGCCGGATTGCACTGCCCTGGATGACGGGCGAGGTTATCGTTATGTGATGTGCAATATACCCTGCTTGGCCGTAAGGCCATAGTGACGCCCGCTTGCCGATGGGAGGGAACAGCAAGCGTAGCCCGGATGCAGCCGCGCGGAATCCGGGAGTAACGCTACCGAGCCAGTTCCCGGATTCCGGCCCAAGGCCTGCATCCGGGCTACCCCAGGCTAATCGCGATGCCCTCCGCCTTTACACCATCCCCGCCGCCCGCTCGGGCACACTGACCGCCTCGCCCGCCCTGCCCGCCTCGAGTTCGCGCCGGATGTCTTCGCCGCAGGCCTCGATCCAGGCGAACACGGCGTCGATGGCCTCGGTGGCGGTGGCGAAGTAGGCCTCGGCGCTGACAACGACCGTACGCTCGGCCAGGAGTTGTTGCCGGACCATGCCGGTCAGCGCCGCGACCGCGTGCGCGGCGGCCAGGGTCTGCCGGTCGCCGGCCACTTGCATGGCCTGTTTCAGCAGCGATTCGGACCGGCTGACCAGGAACATCAGGCGCACGCGCGCGACCGGCGTGCAGGTACCGCGCGCGGCGACGCCGCTGCCGACGGCGCGGGCCTGGCCGAGGTATTCAGCCAGCAACGGCAGGCGATTGGCGTAGTTGCGCACGGCGTCGGCATCGACCAGGTCGGCCACCGGCAATTCGATACGCGCCTCGCCCAATGCGGTAAGCCAATCCAGGGTGTGCGTGATCATCTGGCTATGGCGGGCAATGCTCTGTTCGATGGATAGGCCTTGCAGCTCGTCGACCAGCGTCTTCCAACGAAAGTCGAATAGGCTCAGGTCGTGCGGCGTGAAACAGGGACGCGCCTTGAGCAGCTCGGCGTGCGCGGTTTCCACCAAGGCGATCAACTCGCGCTCGACCTCTTGCCGGCGCGCGCCCATGCGCCGCTCGAATTGCCGCTCGCCGGCTAGCCAACCGCTGCTCAGTCCGCGATGCTGTTGCAAGGCGCGCAGCAACGCGAGCAGATGCCCGCAGCCTTCGAGCGCCTGCCGCGCAGTCGCCAGGCGCATGCTATCCCGGCGCATCGCATTGCGATAGCGCAGATAGGCGTACAACAATGCGGCCACGGCGATTCCGATTGCGATAGCCATGCTTCACCTCACTCGTAACGATAGGATTGGATCAGCTCGCCCAACTGGTGCGACATCTGTTCCAGGTAACGCGCCAGTTCCTGATTGTCGTGCACCAGGGCCTCGTTGCGCTCGGCCAGGCTGGACACTTGTTCGACATCGGCCGCCAGGCTCTGGCTGGCCCGGCTTTGCTCGGTGCTGGCATCGGCGATCTCCCTGACCGCGCTTTGGGTTTGTGCGATCTGGGTGACGATCTGCGCGAGCATGGCCAGCACCTGCTCGGCCTCGGCCCGGCCATGCGTCACCTCGCTGCCGGCCTGATCGATTGCACCGAACACCGAGCCGACATCGCCCTGCAGGCCTTCGATCAAGGCCTGGATTTCGTCGGTGGCCGTCTTGGTGTGTTCGGCCAGCCGGCGCACCTCGTCGGCGACCACGGCGAAGCCGCGGCCGGCCTCGCCGGCACGCGCCGCTTCGATGGCGGCGTTGAGCGCGAGTAGGTTGGTCTGCGCCGCGATGGCGGCGATGGTTTCGACGATGCCGCCGATCTCGACCGAACGCGCGTTGAGCTGCTGCGCCATGCGGCTGGTCTGGTCCATGCCGGCGCCGATCAGGCCCATACGGCGCGCCAGCGTCTGGCCGTGGCTGCTGCCCTGGCGCGCCACTTGATTCGCCGCGTCGGCCAGGCGCGCCGCCTCGACGGCGTTGTCGGATGTCGCCGACAGGCTGACCGACAGTTGTTCCAGTGTCGCCGCCGATGCCAGCGTGACCTCGCGCTGCGCATGCACCCCGGCATTGCCGTGCCCGGCATTGGCGCTGCTCTCGCTGGCGGAACTGGCCAGTTCGCGTACCGAACGCGCCAGATTGGCCAACAGGCGGACATAGGCCCGCGCCATCGTGTTCAGGCCTTCGACGACGGCGACATCGTTCGCGCCGCCCGGCCGCAACCGGGTCGTCAGGTCGCCGGCTTCGACCGCGGCGGCAAACTGCAGCAATTCTTCGCGCGCCAACCGCGCCCGCCGGCGCCGGCGCCATATCCACAACAGGCTCAGGCCGGCCGGCGCGACGGCCCAGGGCGCCCACGGCAACCCGGTCGCGACCAGACCGCCGGCCGAGGCGGCCAACAGCAAGGGCAAGGCATCGCTCGCCACGTCGCGCCAACATGAAAACAGACGCCGGCTCGCCGCATTGGCCGCGGTCTCGCCCAGCTCGGAAGGAATCGGAAGTGCAAGCGCTTGGTTCATGTCTGGACCATGGCAAGTAGCGTGCCAGCCGCGAGGCCCGCCGTGGCGGCGGGCCTCGGCGCCGACGCCAGGACGCCTTGCACCAACACAAGGCGCGCGCCTCCGAATGGTGCTCAAGCCTCAGGCGCAATGCCCTAGGCACGGCACAAACAAAAACGCCCGGCCGGGGCCGGGCGAAACACCACCATCGCGGTGGTCAGGGAGGTAATCGGTTCAATCGACAATGTACACGATATGTGTTTTTTATCAAGTAAAATATACACTATTCGTTGAATAACCATCCCGGCCTGGGCTTATACGCTCCGCGTATGGATACTAAAAAAGAGGCTGGGCGCCGCATCAAACAAGCCCGCGAGGCCAAGGGCTACACGCTTAAGGCGGTGTGCGACCAATTACCGGGGCTCACGGTCAGCCGGCTATCCAATTGGGAGACCGGGCTACGCATGATCGGCGTCGACGAGGCCAAAAAGCTCGCACCCGTGCTCGGTCTGTCCGCCGCCGACATCCTCACCGTGGAGCCGAGCGCCACGCGCCAGAACCCCGCCGCCTATACCGCATATAGCGCCGAAGAGGTCCAACTCATCGCATTCTTACGACGGCGCAAGCTACGGGCAGACCGTGTCAAAAAGCTGATCGAGGATTTCGCGCACCTGGTCAAAGGCTGAGCCATGGCAAGCGCAGGCCCGGCACGACAGGCGCCGGGCCGCTCAGCCTGTTCATAGCGCGCTCACCTGAAATTGCCCGACCAGGGCCTGCATCTTGCCGGCGGTGAGCCGAACCCGTTCCACGTTGTCGTTCAGCGTCTGCACCGAGCGACGCATCGCATCGGAGACCTGGGCCACGGTGCGGGCATCGCGGCCCTGGGCGTCGCTGCTCTCGGCCACGGCCTGGATCAGGCCGAACAGGTTTTCGACGATGTCGTGGATGCCGCTGTTGTCCGAGGCGGCCTCCTCGGCCAGGCGCAACCCGTCCTCGACGCCCTGCATGCCGCCTTCCATGATGCTGACGGCGCCACGCGCCTCGCCCTGCACGCTCTCGATCATGTGCCGGATATCGGTGGTGGCGGCGGTGGTGCGCTCGGCCAGGCGCCGCACCTCGTCGGCCACCACGGCGAAGCCGCGGCCCTGTTCGCCGGCGCGCGCCGCCTCGATGGCGGCGTTGAGCGCCAGCAGATTGGTCTGATCGGCGATCTCCTTGATCACGTCGACGATGCCGGTGATCTCGTCGGTGCGCGCGTTGAGCGAGTGGATGGTCTGGGCCGAGGCCTCGATGGTCTGGCGGATGCCCTGGGTCTTGCCGCGCACCAACTGGAACTGGGCACGGGTGTTGTCGACCACCCGATCCATGGCCCGACGCATCTCCTGCGCGGTGGCCGAGGCGCTCTGGATGCGCTGCATCTCTTCCTCGAGCGAGACCAGCATGCGCTCGACCGAGGCGATGGCCTCGTCCGAGGTCAGCAAGGCGGCATGGTTGGCCGCCACCATATAGTCGTTGGTTTCGCGCACCTGATGCGAGGCCGCGATCACCTGGGCCACGGTGCCGTCGAGGTTGTCGATGAAGCTGTTGATCCAGCGGCCGAGGTCGCCGGTCTCGTCGGTGCGCAGCCGGTCGGGCGCCAGCCGCTGGCGCAGGTTACCGCCGCCTTCGGCGATGGTGCGGATGACGTCGGTCATCTCGTCGAGTTGCCGGCTGACCTTGCGCGGGCCCAAGCGATAGAACAGACCCAAGCCGGCGAGGACCAGACCGCCGGTCACCGCCTGGGTGACGAGGAAAGGCAGGCCGAGCAGGCCCAGGCCGAGATGGATGCCCCACAGGAAAACGATGATGGCACCGAACAGGCGCATCAGGCGATAACTGATCGGCCGGCGGCGGTAGACCTCCTCCAGGTCGCCTTCGCACATCATGCCCCAGCTATCCGGCGAGCCGGGCAGTTGCAGGGTGACGCCCTTGCCGACGACCGGGATGTGCCGGTAGTCGGAATAGCCGGGATAGGTGACGAACAGATTCTCGCCCTTGGCGATGGTCTCGCGCACGCCGGGGTGGAGCTGGCCGGTGGCGGGGTCGGTGAAACGCAGTTCCAATTCGGTGTGTTTGTTCACGCGCACCGTGCCGAAATCGGTGCGCACGCCGTCCTTCAGGTTGTCGCCCAGGCTGAAGGTGCGGTCTTCGAAGCGGGAGCGCGACAGCGCGGTGCCGGGCTGGATGCCAGGATCGAAGCGCGACTGCACCATGAACAGGTAGTTGTCGCCCGACTCGCGATAGATGTGGCCGGCCTCGCGCTGGATCAAATCGCCGAGTACATCGTTGGGCACCCGCGCGCACAGGCAGCCGACGGCCTGGCCGTGGCGTACGATGGGCTGATAGAACATCAGCGTCACCTCGTCGTGGAAGCGCGAACTGGACGGCCCGATCTGCAGCGTCAGCCCGTCGGCGTAGGGGCCGTGCAGGAAGGCCGCGCGCAGTCCGGCCTGCACGGCGCCCGGCGCGAGATCGCTCTTGCCGACATGCGCCGCATGGGTCGAGGCCAATACCTTGCCCTTACCGTCGATCGCGAACAGTTCGGAGACATCGGGCATCTGCGCCTTCTTCGCCTGCAAGTCAGCGACGGCAAGTTCGGGAAAACTCGCGGCCAGCCGTTCGGCCAAGCCGGCCAGGTGCTCCCATTGGCCCTGGGCCCAGAGCGTGAGGATCTGCTTGCGGGTCTGGGCGATGCCCTCGAAGGTCTTCTCCACCGAGGCATAATGGCCGCGATTGAGATAGCAGGACCAGGACATGGCGAATTTGCCGGTTTTACCGAACAAGGGCAGCCAGCCGCGCTCGGCACGGCTCAGATTCATGAAGTCGCTTTTGAGTGTCATATTTCCCACGTGTTGGCATATTGATTAAAAGCCGAGGCTCTTCAGCAAGAGCCATGCCATTCGCCAATGCCTTGATTCGCCGGACCATGGCGCAGGTCCGGCTTGCAAGCGGCACCACGGCGGAGCGCACGCATGCCGGTGTGCGTGCTACCGGTGCACCTTGAAACAAGTGACGGGAAGACCCTTTGGAAAAAGGGGAAAGGACGACGGACTCAGCCGCCGGTCATGCTCATGAAGCGCACCAGCTTCTGCGGTTGCTCGCGGAATTCGTGGCGCTCCGGCTTCTTGGCGACGGCGCCCAGGATGGTCTGCACGATCGCGTCGTCGCTGGCACCGCTGCGCAACAGCGGGCGCAGTTCGAAGCGGTCTTCCTGGCCCAGGCAGAGATGCAACACGCCGTCGACGGTGAGCCGCACCCGGTTGCAGGTGGCGCAGAAGTGCTGGGAGATCGGGGTGATGAAGCCGACGGTGAAACGGCCATCGGCGGTGCCCAGATAGCGGGCCGGGCCGCCGCCGGGCAGCACGGTCTCGACCAGGCCGAAGCGCTGGCGAATCCGTTCCTTCACCGGCTGCAGATTCAAATAGCGCACGTTGCGGCCGGTATCGCCCATCGGCATATTCTCGATCAGGCGCAGGACGAAGCCCTGCGCCATGCACCAGGCGACCATGGCGTCGATCTCGTCGTCGTTGTCGCCGTCCAGCGCGACCATGTTGATCTTGATCGGGGCGAAGCCGGCGGCCTTGGCCGCCGCGATGCCGGCCATGATCTTGTCGTGCACCGGACGGCCGTTGATGCGGGCGATGCGCTCGGGCCTGAGCGAATCCAGGCTGACGTTGAGCCGGGTGACGCCCGCGGCCTTGAGCGCGACGGCGTGCCTTTCCAATTGGGTAGCGTTGGTCGACAGCGACAGGTCCTCGATACCGGGCACGGCGGCGATGCGGCCGGCCAGCTCGCCAATGTTTTTGCGCAGCAACGGCTCGCCGCCGGTGAGGCGCACGCGCTTCAAGCCCAGGCGCGCAAAGATACGGATCAGCCGCTCCATCTCGTCGAAGGAGAGCCAGTGGCCGGGTTCCTCGAAATCGGTGAAGCCCTCCGGGATGCAGTATTTGCAGCGCAGGTCGCAGCGGTCCGTCACCGAGATGCGGAGATATTCGATACGCCGGCCGAAGGGGTCGATCAGTTCACTCATGTGCCTAGAAATTGAGCGTTATATCTGCCAGAATATAGCACTCCCTCATTCAAGACAATAATGTCATCTATTGCAATGAAGGTTTTCGGCATCGTCGGCTACAGCGGCAGCGGCAAGACCACGCTGATCGAGCGGCTGCTGCCCTGGTTCGCGGCGCACGGCCTGAAGGTGGCGGTGATCAAGCAAAGCCACCACGACTTCGAGTTGGACGTGGCCGGCAAGGACAGTTGGCGCCACCGCCAGGCCGGGGCCTACGAGGTGCTGATCAGCTCGCCCTACCGCTGGGCGGTGATGCACGAGCTGCGCGGCGCGCCGGAACCGAGCCTGGCCGAGCACCTCGCCCGGCTGTCGCCCTGCGACCTGGTGCTGGTGGAAGGCTTCAAGCGGGCCGCGCTGCCCAAGCTGGAGGTCTGGCGCAGCGCCAACGCCAAGCCCTGGCTGCACCCGGAAGACGCGCACATCCTGGCCGCGGCCGCGGACCAGGCGCCGCCGGGCCTGCGCCATATCGATTTGAACGATGTCGCGGCCATCGGCCGCTTCATCCTGGACACCCTGAACATCGAAGGAAACCAACCATGCTGAGCGCAGACGAGGCGCGGGCCAAGCTTCTGGAGCACGCCCGCCCGCTGATCGAGACCGAGGCCGTCGCCGCCGACGCGGCGCTGAACCGCGTGCTGGCCGAACCGCTGATCGCCGAGGTGACGGTGCCGCCGCTCGACAACAGCGCGATGGACGGCTACGCCCTGCGCGCGGCCGACTGGGCCGAGGACAAGTGGCTGCACGTGGCCCAGCGCATCCCGGCCGGCCAGCTCGGCCACCCGCTCACGCTCGGCACCGCCGCCCGCATCTTCACCGGCGCGCCCGTGCCCGAGGGCGCCGACACCGTGGTGATGCAGGAGGATTGCGAGGCCCGGGACGATCATGTGCGCATTGGCAAACAACCCAAGCTCGGCGCCAACATCCGCCGCGCCGGCGAGGACATCGCCGACGGCCAGACCGTGCTGCATGCCGGCGAGCGCTTGAACGCCGCCAAGCTCGGCGTCGCCGCCTCGGTCGGCGCAACCGAACTTACCGTGCGTCGCAAACTGAAGGTGGCGCTGTTCTTCACCGGCGACGAGATCGTCCTGCCCGGCCACCCGCTGAAAGCCGGCCAGATATACAACTCCAATCGCGCCACCCTGCTCGCCCTACTGCAAGGCCTGGGCTGCGAGGTACGGGACCTCGGCATCGTCGCCGATAACTTCGACGCCACGGTGACCGCGCTGGAGCAGGCCACCCGCCATGCCGACGTGGTGATCACCAGCGGCGGCGTCTCGGTCGGCGAGGAAGACCACGTCAAGGCGGCGGTGGAAAAGCTCGGCCGCATAGAGATGTGGAAGGTGGCGATGAAGCCGGGCAAGCCCCTGGTTTACGGCCAGATCGGCGATGCCGACTTTTTAGGTCTGCCGGGCAACCCGGTCTCGGCCTTCGTGGTGTTCTGCCTGTTCGTGCGCCCCTTCCTGCTGGCGCGCATGGGCGCGACGAACACCGACGCACTGAGCTTTACCGTGCCTGCGGGCTTCGACTGGAACAAGCCGGGCCAGCGCCGCGAATTCCTGCGCGCCAAAATCGAGGACGGCCGCGCCGTGCTCTACCCCAACCAGAGCTCGGGCGTGCTCACCTCGGCCGCCTGGGCCGACGGTCTGGTCGACATCGAGGCCGGCCATGCCGTGCACGAAGGCGACAGCGTGCGCTTCTGGCCGCTGGCGGAGTTGCTCAAATGACTCGCGTGACCCTGCTCTACTTCGCCCGCCTGCGCGAACAGTTCGGCATCGGCTCGGAGGCCGCCGCACTGCCAGCGGAAGTAGAAACCCTGGGCGACCTGCTTGTCTGGCTGCGTGCTCGTGGCGGCACGTGGGCAACCGAGCTGGCCGAGGGCCGTGCTTATCGCCTGGCGGTAAATCAGGACATGGCCGACCTCGAGACCGCGTTGAAGGACGGCGACGAGGTGGCGATCTTCCCGCCGGTGACCGGAGGCTAGCCGTAGGGTGCGCCATGCGCACCGTTCAAACATTCCAATTGACTGGTGCGCATGGCGCACCCTACATGGAAGTACACTGCTTGCAGCGATTCAACTTTGCGCTCTTTGCGCCCTTTGCGGTTAAAAAGGTTTTGCAATGAAGATTCAAGTTCAAACCCATGCCTTCGACCTCAACGCCGAGGTCGCCGCGCTCTATGCTGCAAACCCCAAGGTCGGCGCGGTGGCGGCATTCCTCGGCCTGGTGCGCGACGTGAACGAGGGCGACGGCGTGGCCACGCTGACGCTGGAGCACTACCCCGGCATGACCGAGAAGGCGCTGGCGAAGATC
>JAJZTV010000060.1 GCA_021847385.1 Pseudomonadota bacterium
GGGAACGCGATATCGGCAAAGAACATCGTCGCCAGCGGCAACTACTGGTATGGCAGCGACAGCGACCTGGGCTACGGCATCGCGGACCGTGCCGTCTTCACCGGCAACATCGTCGAGGATATCCAGGACATCAGCCGATTGACCTGCACGCTCGCCGAAACGCAGCTCGTCTCCAACGGTAATCTTCTGCTCCAGGTTTTTCCAATGCTCGTGTGATCGCCCCGAACCAGACATCAGGAGGTAAGCATGAAGACCTTTCAGCTACTCCGCCGCACTAGCCGATCACGGCGCAGCCCGGTGAACAAGGCCAGTCGCCCCGAAGGCCAGCACACGGCCTTGCAGGACGCGCTCGGCTATCCCGTGCAGGCCAAGCTCAAGATCGGCGCACCGAACGACGCCCACGAACGCGAGGCCGACGCCACCGCCGACCGGGTGATGGCGATGCCGGACGCGGCCGTGCAACGTAAACCTGCCGATGCCGAGCAGGAGGAAGAACAGAAACATAAGAAAGAAGAGAAGAAAGAGCCCGACCAAGACGAAGAGGTCAAACGCAAGGCGATCCCTGGCGAGGCGGCGGCAAGCAGCACCACAGCCCATGCCATCGGGGCCGGCCAAGGCGGCGGCCAACCCCTCGCAACCAGTGAGCGCGGCTTTTTCGAGCCGCGCCTCAAGGCCAACCTGAAACAGGTGCGCGTCCACACCGACGACACCGCAGCCCGGCTCGCCAGCGAACTCTCGGCACGTGCATTCACCGTCGGCAGTGATGTGTATTTCGGCGCCGGCGAGTATCGTCCCGGCTCCCGCGAGGGCCGCCGCTTGCTTGGTCATGAGCTGGCGCACGTGCTCCAGCAGTCCAGGCAAAACGGTCCGACCGAAGCCCAGCGCAAGCTGGAGCTACGGCCGCCCGGCAAGGGGGAGTATTCCGCTTTCGGCCGGGCTCAAGAATTGATCGACCGGCTGAACACGATCTCACCGGCGATCCAATATGAACTCAAGGGCAACACGCTGACGTACAAGGTCAAGGACGCCTCGGCCTTGACCTACTTCGACCGCCAGATGAAGGACTTCATCGACCGCGCCGCCCTGGTGCCGATGCGGTTGATCACCCACGAAGGCCTGGTGGGCGGCTCTACACTGGTAGCGGACAGCTTCGTCTCCGCCTACGTCGATCTCGACGATCTGATGAAGGACGATATCTACAGCTTTCAGTCGGACCTGCTGCACTTCATCACCGAGCGCTTTCAGGTCAAGAACTACGACAAAAAAATCGGCACCAACATCGATCCGCAATTTCCCGCCGCCCACCGTGCCGGCAAGGAAGCCGAAGCCGGCCTGCTGCGCGATATCTTCAAGGACCCAAGCATCGTCTTTGTCTATGAGGAGACCAAGCCCAACGGCACCTGGGTGAACGCCTTCAAGAGCAAGGATCACGGCTACTGGGTGTTCCAGGTGGTCAGGCGCTCGGAAAAGGCCATCGCGGGCGGCGAAATGTGGGTGCGAAAAAAGGACGGCACCAAGGTCTCCATGGACGATTTCCGTAAGGAGCGGGCAGCGGCGGTGCCTTGACCGCCGAGCTGTTTGCCATGCAAGCCCATGCCCTAAAACACCCCGCGTCGAGCCATAAACCGGGAACGGCCGCGCGCGCGCAGGCCTTGCCGCGCGGCGTACAGGCCAAGCTGAAACTGGGCGGCGCCCAAGACGAGGCGGAAAAGCAGGCGGACCGGATCGCCGTCCGCGCCTTGCAGCAGCCCGCATCGGCTGCGGCGGCGGGGGGTGCGCACGAAGGCCGGGGCAGCGTGCGCCGGGCGCTGGCCGGCGGCCAGAACGTCGAGCCGCTGCGGCTGGACGCGCCGGCCGAGGAGGAACAGGCGCTGCCCGACGCGCTGGAACGCGAGATCGCGGCGCTGCAAGCCGGCGGCCAACCGCTGCCGCCGCCGGTGCGGGCCGACATGGAGGCGCGCTTCGGCCTGGACCTGGCGACAGTGCGCATCCATACCGATGCGCAGGCGAGCCAGCTCAACGAAACCCTGCACGCCCATGCCTTCACCGTCGGCGAACACATCGCCTTCAACGACGGCCGCTTCCAGCCGAACACCGGCGCCGGCCGCTTTCTGCTGGCGCATGAATTGGCCCACGTCGCGCAGCAGCGCGGCGCGGCCGGCGGCGCGACAAGCCAGCCGGTCCGGCGCGGCTTTTTCGGCGACCTCTACGATTCGGCGGTTGAAACCCTAGGCGACATCGCCAACTGGACCGCCGACCAGCTGAGCGGCTTCGTCTGGGATCTGCTCGAGCGCATCTCGCCCGAGTTCGCCCGCACCGTGCGCGCAATCGTCGACGAAGGCATCCTGTCCTGGCTCGGCCGGCAGGTGGCCCGGGCCTGGGATGCCTATCTGGCCACGCTGCGCGCCTTGGTGCCGTTCGAAGGGCCGCGGCAATTGATCGACCTGTTCGCCGGCCTGGTCGAGCGGGCGGCGGCGATCGCGGTGGCCTTGGCCTCGGGCGACTGCGCGCCGTTGATGGCCGCCATCGGCGAGCTGAAGACCTTCGTGGTCGAAACGGTCGGCGTCGCCTGGGACAAGCTCAGCGAATTCCTGCGCCCGATCGGCGAGTTCTTCAGCGGGTTGTGGGCCGACTTCGGCGCCCCGGCGGTGCAGTGGTTGCAAGAATTCGGCGGCGAGGTCTGGCAGGGCATCCAGGACTTGGGCCGCCAGTTCTGGGAATGGATCCGGCCGGTGCGCGAGGCGGCCGCACAGGTGTGGAACTGGTTCTCCGATACGCTGTTCGGTTCGGACGACGCCGAGGCCAGCGGCGGCAGCGAGGGCGGCGTGCTCGGCTGGATCGGCCGCAAGGCCGGCGAGGCCTGGGACTGGGTGAAGGAGCGCACCCGCCCGGTCTGGCAGCCGGTGGCGGAATTCGCCGCCCAGGTGGCGGAGCTGATCCCGCCCGCCTTCGTGCGCGAGATGGGCGAGTCGGCCCAGCAGCTGTCGACCGAACTGGACAGCGCGGCCGAGGGCATGAACGGCGGCGAGGGCGTGCCCGAATCGCGCGACACCCTGGCCTCGGTGCTGCCCTCGGTGGAAAACATCATCGCCGCGATCCGCCGCATCATCGTCGGGGCCGGCCAGTGGCTGGGCGAGCGCATTGCGGCGGTGGCCGCCAACGTCACCGGCCTGCTCGGCCGGCTGCGCGCCAGCGATCTCTTGTCCTGGCTGGCCGGCGCCCTGGCTTGGCTGTCGGAGGCGGTCGACAGCCTGTTGGCCTGGGCGCGGGAAAAGGTGGCCACGCTGTTCGACCGCATGGTTCAGGGCTTCGATGCGCTCTCGCCGTTCCTGCAACTCATCCTGGAAACGGTGCGCAAGGTGATCGCCATCTATGCCGATCTGTTGCAACTGCCCATCCTGATCATGAACAGCATCTGGCAACGGGTGCCGGCCTGCATCCGCGAGCCGATCGAGAATTTCATCCAGACCCAGATCCTCGCGCGCATCCCGGTATTCGGCCAATTCTTCAGCGACCCCACGCTCTGGCCGCGCGTGCGCGACACCGCGCTCGGCATCCTGCGCCGCATCTTCGTCGACGGCGACATCGCCGGCGCGGCCTGGCAGTTCTTCCAAGCCGTGCTGCGCATCCTCGGCCTGCCGCCGGAACTGGTGGTGCAAGTGCTGGCCAAGGCCGCCCGTGCCATCGGCGACATCCTGACCAACCCGATCGGCTTCCTGATCAATCTGCTGCGGGCCATGGGCGCCGGTTTCCAAGGCTTCTTCGGCAACATCGGCACCCATCTGCTGAACGGCTTCACCGGCTGGCTGTTCGGCGCGGTGCGCGAGGCCGGCATCACGCCGCCGGCGGATTTCTCGCTGCGTTCGGTGCTCGGCTTCGTCATGGAGGTATTGGGCGTCACCGTCGACAACATCTTCGCCCGCCTCGCCCGCAAGCTCGACCCGGCCGTGGTCGCCCGCCTGCGCAGCACGCTGGAGTTCGCCACCGGCGCCTGGTCGTTCATCGCCACCCTGGTCACCGAGGGGCCGGCCGGGCTGTGGCGCGAGCTGAGCGAACGGCTGTCCAACCTGTGGGATACGGTGGTGCAAGGCGTGGTCGGCTACATCACCGAAAAAGTCATCGGCTGGGCCAGCCGCTGGCTGATCTCGCTGCTCGATGTCAGCGGCATCATGCCGGTGATCAACACCCTGATCGCGATCTACAACGCCATCGAATCGTTCATGCAATACCTGCGCGAGATGCTGGAAATCGTGTCGCGCGTGCTGGACGGCGTGGTCAGCATCGCCCAGGGCAATATCGAAGATGCCGCCGGCTTCCTGGAGAACGCCATGGCCGGCAGCCTGCCGGTGGCCATCGGCTTCCTCGCCAATCAGGCCGGCCTGGGCCGGCTGTCCCAGCGCCTGCGCGAGATACTGGCCAGCCTGCAAGACCGCGTGAACGACGCGATCGACTGGCTGCTGGACAAGGCCATCCGCCTCGGTCGCGCCGTCATCGACATGGCCAGGCGCGGCGCGGCAGCGGTGCGGCGCGGCGCGGCCAGCCTGCGCGAATGGTGGCGCCGGCGTTTCGGCTTCCGCAGTGCGAACGGCGAAGCCCATTCGCTGTATTTGGAAAACGAAAACCCCGATGCGGAACTCATCGTCGCATCGACACCGATGCGGTATCAGGATTTCCTGAACACCCTGCCGAACAGCGCACAGAAAACCAGTGCCCAGGCCCTGTATCAAAGTTTCAAGAGCACGCAGCGACTCGCCTCCGGCGAACGACGAAGCGGAACCGCTGCCCAAACCGCAGATGGCTCCAGCGATGTCCACAGCGCCGCCTTGGTCGACCAGATTCAAAGGCTGGCGAACGACACGGCCGCATTGATGCCGGCCGATCCGAACCGCTCTAGCGCCCCGGTCTTTTCTCCGGTCACCGGCCAAGGTTATGGCCGGAAGATCCACATCGACCTCCTTACCTCCGAGCGCAGCCACTGGCCAATCCGGGGCAGCGAACCGTCGGCCCGGTCGCCGCGCTGGAACCGCCTCAATCAACGCGCAACCGATGGCAATGACCGAGACTACATGTACATCCGCGGCCACTTGCTGAACCACAACCTCGGCGGCCCAGGCAATATGTGGGAAAACCTCGCCCCCATCACGCAAACCGCCAACAATCGCGGTGGCAATTCGATGCTGAATGCTTTTGAGGACCCGGTAAAAACCGTGGTCGATGCCGGCGGACGGGCGGCCAACTTCGATGTCCAGGCCGACTATGCGGCGAACAACCGCGGCAGCGACCTCAGCGCCATCGACGCCGAGATCGCCAAGGCCGGCCGAGGCGAAGCCACGGCACGCACCGCTTCGGATTTACGCGCCATCCGGGAAGTCGTCGAGGAAGAGCAATACATACCCGACACCGTCACCTGTTCCGCCGAATTGACGCCAGCCACGGGCGCCTCCAGGTCGGTCCGGGCTATCGTGCGCAACACCATCACCCGCAATTGGCAAGCCTATACCCTGGTAGACAGATAATTCTCAAACATGGATATAAGACTCATGCACCGACACCCTCACGGCTCCGATGAACTGCAATCCTTGCAAACCCCGCTCGCCGAACCCTACGCCTTCGCCGTGCTGCTGTGGCCCGCCCTCATCGGGGCTTGGCTGCTCGCCGGCCAAGACGGGCTGCCTTTCTTGCGCTACGGCCTCTATGCCTGGCTGGTCATCATGCACCTCGCGGCTTATGGCGGCGGCCGCGGCATCGGTTTCGGCAATGTGACGCTGTTCAACAGCGCGGTGGTGACCATGGCCTGCTACACCCACCCATCGCCATGGTCTTTGGCCTGGCTGCCGCTGCTGCTCATCGGTCTCTATTCGGCGCAACGCGCCCGGTTGACCGCCGCGATGTCGGCGGTGAGTACGGTTGATCCCGTCAAGCAGGGTAGTGCCTGAATCAGCGCTCAGCCTTGACTTGGCCCGGATGCCGCCTAGTCTGGAAATGCCGCCGTTGCACAAAAAATAGACGCCCACATTTTCATGCCGTTCGACACCGGCATCGAAGACAAGGGTGTAGCAAACCAGAGAGGTCACCATGGCCGCAGTGCGGAAATCAACTGCCGAGCAATCGCGCTCGGTATTGATCGTCGAATCGTCGCGCGCTTATGCCGCGATGCTGGCGGCATATTGCCGCCAAATGCGGCTGGCGCCCGTCGTCTGCGACGGTATCGGCCCGTCGCTCGGCCGGATTCCCACGCTGCCGCACATCGCCGGCATCACGGTTGGCGCGGCCTTGGACGACGGCGACGGCATCGACCTGATCTACCGCCTGCGCGCGCTGCCGCACTTGGCCTCGACGCCGATTCTGTTCATTACCGCCGATGACGATGCGGCGCTGGCCCGGGCCGCCTTGATCGCCGGCGCCACCGAGGTCTGTCGCAAAACCACGCACCGCTGTGTGGAAAACGCCTTGTCTACGATTGGGGCCGTATCGAACGCGCCGCGCCGAAATGGGCGCTTGCTGGTCATCGAAAACGACCCGGCCCTCGGCCGTTTGATCGCCTCGGTCTGCGGCCAGCTCGGCATCGGTGTCGATCCGGTGAAATCCGTCGACCAGGGCCTGGCCCTGTTCCACCAGCGCCGCTATCTCGCCGTCGTCAGCGACGTGATCCTGGCCGGCCGCGAAACCGGCATCGACCTCGTGCGCCGAATCCGGCGCATACCGGACGACCGCGCGCGCGTGCCCATCCTCGTCACCGCCAGCCACGACGACACGGCCCGACGCCTGGAACTGCTACGCTGTGGCGCCGACGATTATCTGGCCAAGCCGCTCTTGGCCGAGGAGTTGTTCTGGCGCCTACACAATCTGTTGCGCCGCGCCGAGATCGGCACGCCGCTCGCGCCCGCCAAAATCGCCTCGGCCAACGACGATGCGCCGCTGGCCGCCTCCGCGCACAACGCCTTGTCCGAGCGCGAAACCGAGATCGCGCAAGCGATTACCCAAGGCCTGTCGGACAAGGCGATCGCCCTCAAATTCGGCATCTCGTTCTGGACCGTGCGCAGCCACATCAATCGCATCTTTTCCAAGCTGGGCCTGTTCAACCGGGTTGGCCTGGTCAAATTCATGATTCAGCAACACCCACCCGAAGCCGTGCGCGGCGGCGCCATGCCGCTGCGCACCAAACAACCGGGCAAGTGACGCTCAGGGCTTGAGCACCGCCGCCAGGGCCTTCAGGCAATAGTCCACGTTTGCCTGCTTGGCGCTGTAGCCCATCAGGCCGATGCGCCAGATCTTGCCGGCCAGCGCGCCCAGGCCCGCGCCGATCTCCAGGTCGAACTCCTTGAGCAGGCGACCGCGCGCGGCGGCATCGTCGATGCCCGTGGGGATGTAGACCGAATTGAGCTGCGGCAGGCGCGCACCTTCGGCTACGACGAAGCGCATGCCCAATTTTTCCAGGCCGGCCTTGAGTTGCTCGTGCATCGCGCGGTGCCGCGCCCAAGCGTTCTCGATGCCCTCTTCGGCCAGGATGACCAAGGCTTCGTGCAGACCGTACAGCGGATTGATCGGCGCGGTGTGGTGATAGGTGCGCTTGCCCTCGCCGCTCCAGTAGCCGAGCACCAGGTTCAGGTCCATGAACCAGCTCTGCACCGGGGTCTTGCGTGCGCGCACCTTCTCGATGGCGCGTTCGCCGAAGGTCACCGGCGACAGGCCGGGCGTGCAGGACAGGCATTTCTGGCTACCGGAATACGCGGCGTCGATGCCCCATTCGTCGATCAGCACCGGGGTGCCGCCGAGCGAGGTGACGCAGTCCATGATGGTCAGTGCATTGTGTTTACGTGCCAGCTCGGCCAGGGCCTGGGCGTCGGACTGCGCGCCGGTCGAAGTCTCGGCGTGGACGAAGGCCAGCACTTTGGCGTCCGGGTTGGCGGCGAAGGCCTCGGCTACCTTGGCCACGCCGACCGGCTCGCCCCAGGCGTCTTCCACTAGCACCGCAATGCCGCCGGCGCGCTTGACGTTCTCGACCATGCGGCCGCCGAACACGCCGTTGATGCAGACGATCACCTTGTCGCCCGGCTCGACCAGATTGACGAAGCAGGTCTCCATGCCGACCGAGCCGGGGCCGGACACCGGAAAGGTCAATTTGTTCTCGGTCTGGAAGGCATAGCGCAGCAACTGCTTCAGCTCTTCCATCATGTCGGTGAAGGCCGGGTCCAAGTGGCCGATGGTCGGACGAGCCATCGCCTCCAGGATGCGCGGCGGCACATCGGACGGGCCGGGGCCCATCAAGGTGCGACGCGGCGGTTGAAACGACTTGATGGCAGGTGCAGCGAACGGCATGGCGAGGCTCCTCAAATAAAACTGGACTATTTTACTTGGCTTTTTGGCTGGACCGAAAGCCGGCCGTACAATCGAACCAAACACATCGGGAGAACAGCATGGACAAGACCGTCATCCTCATCGGCCTAGGCCAACTCGGCCGCGTCTTCGCCGGCGGCCTCTTGCGCACCGGCCACACCGTGGTGCCGGTCAACCGTAGCGACGACATGGACATCGTCGCGGCCACATGGCCGCAGCCCGCCCTGGTCCTGGTCGCGGTAGCCGAGGCCGACCTGCACCCCGTGCTAAGCAGGCTGCCGCCAAGCTGGAAAGATCGCGTCGGCCTGCTGCAAAACGAACTGCTGCCGCGCGACTGGCTCGGCCACAAACTGGCCGAGCCCACGGTGATCTCGGTCTGGTTCGAAAAGAAGAAGGGCATGGACGCCAAACCCCTGCTGGCCTCGCCCGCCTTCGGCCCCGCCGCCTCGCGCCTGGTCACCGCGCTCGGCGCCCTCGACCTGCCCGCCCGCACCCTGGCCGACGCCGAATCGCTGGAATGGGAGCTGGTGCGCAAGAACCTCTACATCCTGACCAGCAACATCGCCGGCCTGGTAGTCGGCGGCGATGTCGGCACGCTGTGGGACCAGCACCGCGACCTGGCCGAGGCCGTGGCCAGCGACGTGCTCGACATCCAGGACTGGCTGACCGGCCGCGAACACGACCGCCTCAAGTTGATGGCGGGCCTGCTCGAAGCCTTCAATGCCGATCCGCTGCACGGCTGCGCCGGGCGCACCGCGCCGACGCGGTTGAAGCGGGCGTTGGAACATGCGGATCTGGCGGGGTTGGGGGTGGGGACGTTGAGGAAGATTGCGACTGAGAGACTAACCTAGCATACGGCCACGTACACATAGACGAGGCGGCCAATTCCTTCAATGCGGCTTCGCCCTTACTAATTTACCTTCAGATACCGACTGATAGATCACATCAAATAACTCAGAAGCCGCCTCACGTGCATCTGCAAGCGCAAGATTTCTAAATGCTATTACCCCTGGACCAGCGCTAAACCATGTGTCTTTTGATTTGTAGCGATCATAGATAGCTTGCGCTTCTACCTTAAGCTGTTCGTGCAGCGCGAATAACAAATCATCCATATCAGCTGGATATGACATGTAATCCCACTGAACCATCGCCAGTTTCGATCTGGCTTTAAGCGTTACACAAGGAATACCCGTTTCTCTGCAAGACCGGAGCCAAGAGTTTTCTTTGTTAAACCCTTTATCCTTCCTAGTAATTTCGACGAATTTTTCCATTGCAGTTCCTCGTGAAAGTCACTCAATGACCAATCCCATTAGATTCTGATTTGGAACCAGCCGATATCGTTTGCAATTTATAGCTTATCCAGGCTTTCGGCACGCTATTTGTTATCACACAGGCAAGTTAAATTTTCTGCTAGCGCACCCATATGCCTTCGGCCGGGGCCGCCCGGCAGCGGGCATACTTTCTTTGCTCGTGCAAAGAAAGTAGCCAAAGAAAGCACGCCCCGCTTCGCCGGCCTTCGGCTCCCCGAGCTTGAACGAAACGATTGGGCGGCTGCGTAACTCGCCCTTCGGGCTCAGACAGTACTCGCCGACATCCCCCAATCATTTCGCTCAAGCTCGGCGGCTCAGAGGGGATGGGGACAGCAAAACCAAAAGACGAAAACCCAGAGTGTCGGCGCGTCGCACCGACACTCTCTAAAACATATGGAATTCCCGCTTGCGGGAATTCGGCGTTTTAGTTGACTTGCACATCCCCTCTGTCGCCGCCGTGCGTGGCGCGGTTGCGCGGGGCAGCCGAAGGCCGGCGAGTTTGTCTGAGCCCGAAGGGCGAGTTGGCGAGCCGCCCGCGCAACTGTGACGCGCACGGGGG
>JAJZTV010000061.1 GCA_021847385.1 Pseudomonadota bacterium
ACCAGCTATCCCGAGATCACCGTCAAGTAAACGGTCGGCACCTGGCTGGAACAAAATGGGCGGCCGATGGCCGCCCATTTTTATTGCCTTGCCCCGCCAAGGGCATTAGTGAATGGTGTAAATCACGGCATATTTTTGGCCTGACACCATATCCGATTCACTCCTGCCATAACCGACGATGATGGCCGTACCGACAATACCGCTCACATCCAGACCACTGAGTACCTGGATCGTCGTGTCGGCCAGCGTTCCGGAAGAATAGATCGGTAACTGACCACCGCCCCAAGCCAACCAATGCACGCCGTTGTGGAAATACCAGCCGCCGCCCAGCGTGGACGGCAACTGGGCGGCGACGTAGACGTAACCGAATTGGCCGGCATCGCCCGAGGCCACGCTGACGCTCGCAAGCAATGACAAGCTGCTGTTGCTACCCGAGGCGCTGCCGGAAATAGTCGCGCGACCACCACTTATCCCATAGCTATAGAGGTTGTTGTCGGCACCGGCATAAATCACGCCATTGGCCGCCGCCACGGCCTTCAGGTTGCGGGCGCCGGTGGGGTATACCGGGTTCTCCACCGGCATCCCATCGTTGAAGGCGGCCCAGCTCGCCCCGCCGTCCGTACTGCGGTATGCCCCGGTGCCATACGTTGCCAGATAGATGGCGCCACTCGAAGCATCGATCGCCAAACCGCGGCCATCGACATTGGTCTTGCCATTGGCACTCGGCAGGCCATTGTTGACTGCGGTCCAGCCGGCACCGCCGTCCACACTCTTGAATACGCCGTAGGTGCCATCGGTCGCCCGTAGGCTGGGGCGGCCGGCGGCATAGAGCGTCGAAGTCGCCGGATCGATGGCCAAGGCATAAACGCCCTCGCTCGCCAAACCGGCAGCAACCCAGTTGGCACCGCCATCCGTGCTTTTCCAAAGGCCGTTGAGTTCGGTCGCGGCATAGAGGGTCCCGTGGGCTTTGGGATCGATCGCGATGGCCTTGATCGCCGCGGCTACCATACCGGTATCGCTTTTGACCCAATTCGCGCCGCCGTCAGTGGTCTTCCACAGGCCATAGCCAGCGTTCAAACCGGCATACACCGTCGACGGTGTAACCGGGTCGATCGCCAAGGCGGTGACAAAGTTCATGTAGTAGCCGAAACCGTTGCTGACCTCGGCCCAACTCGCGCCGCCGTTGGTGCTTTTGAACACCCCATAACTACCGGCATACACCACGTTCGGATTGGTCGGATCGATGGCCAGCGCCTCGACCGTGGAATTGGTGATACCGCTGTCCGAGGCCTGCCATGAGGCCCCGCCATTTGTGGTTTTCCATACCCGATAGCCAGAGGCGTAGGCCGTCGTCGGCGTACCGGGCTGTATCGCCAGAGCCGCCGCGCCCAGCACCCCGCCGTTCTCAATGGCCTGATTTGAAGCTGTCCAGGCATTCGTCGCCGCCTGCACGGTGGCCGGCAGGCACATCAGCACCGTAAGCAATACCCGTAATTTGGTGTTCATCGCGGCCTCCGATGGTACAAACATTGTCGTCTCGCCAGTCGAGCACGGTATTGGCTAGACCACAGCACAAAACAGGACATCGAAGTCCATTGTAGACAATCTACGAGGCAATGCGGAGGCGGGATGCCGGATCGAGGGCCAGCGCACGGGTGCTGCGCGATGCCCGATGGCTATGATTCCGGGGTGTTTTAGGGCAATGCCGGCATGCCCTTAAAAGCGGCTACGGCTCGCCGCCCTCCCCGGCGTTCAACTCGGCCGCGCCCTTTTTCATGACCTTGCCCTCGGCCGCGCGTTGGCGCCGCACTTCTTTCGGGTCGGCGATCAACGGCCGGTAGATCTCGATACGGTCCTTGTCGCGCAGCACGGTATCCGGTTTGGACAACTTGTTCCAGACGCCCACCTTGTTGCGGCCACCCAAATCGATCTCGGGATAATCTCGCAGCAGGCCGGATTCGGCCACGGCCTGGGCTATTGTCGCACCGCCCTCGACCTGGACATGAACGACCTTCTGCACATCGCGCAGGGCATAGACCACTTCGACTTGGATCAATTCGCTCATCGTATCCCGTAGACCTTCTCGGCACGGTGGACGAAGGCATCCACCAAACTGTTGGCAATCATCGAAAATACCGGCCCGACCACCTTCTCCAGCAAATGGCTGGAGAACTCATAGTGCAACAGCAGCTCCACCCGGCTGCCCTCCTCGCCCAAAGGCTTGAAGCGCCAGGCGCCCTCCAGCTTGCGGAACGGCCCGTCCTTCAAAGAAAGGTGCATGGCCTCGGGATAGTGTTTCTGGTTCTCGGTCGTGAAGTGTTGCTGTACGTGCAGATAGCGGATGTGAATCGTCGCTTCGGTCACCGCCGCGTCGCGCCGATGCAAGTCCGTGCCGCCGCACCAAGGCAAGAACTCCGCATAGGTCTCGACCTGATCCACCAGATCGAACATCTCCGCCGCCGTATAGGGCACCAAGACGGACTTGATAACTTCGGACATAAGGGAAGGCAGCAGGGACAAGGCGTAAAGACTGGTAAAATACCACGAAATTCCGATTAGCCCCCAGCCGCAAGAACGCCTCCACTATGACCATTGCCGACAATAAAAAGGCCTTCCACGATTATTTCATCGAGGAACGCTACGAAGCGGGCATCGTCCTGGAAGGCTGGGAGGTCAAGGCCATCCGCGCCGGTCGGGCGCAATTGAAAGAGGCCTATGTCGTGCTCAAGCGGGAAGAGCTCTGGCTGATCGGCAGCCACATCAGCCCGTTGCCGACCGCCTCCACCCACGTCAAGCCCGACCCCGTACGCACCCGCAAGCTGTTGTTGCACGCGGCGGAGATCAGCAAACTGATCGGCAAGGTCGAACGCGCCGGCTACACCCTGGTACCGCTCAATCTGCACTACTCGAAAGGCCGGATCAAGCTGGAGATCGGCTTGGCCAAGGGCAAGAAGCAGCACGATAAGCGAGAAACCGAAAAACAGCGCGAGTGGGAACGCGAGAAGGCCCGGCTCGTCAGGGAAAAGCGCTGATGCTGTGCGACAGCGGCGCGCCGCCGGGAAAACGCGTCGAGCTCGTTGGTGTAGCCGACATCGACGGTTTCGACGAAATCATCGACGTCCGCTCGCCTGGCGAGTTCGCCGAGGACCACATCCCCGGCGCGATCAACCTGCCGGTGCTGAGTGACGCCGAGCGGGCCCGGGTCGGCACCGACTACAAGCAGGTCTCCGCCTTCGACGCCAAGAAGATCGGCGCCGCTCTGGTCTCGCGCAATATCGCCCGCCACCTGGAAAGCCACTTCGCCGATAAACCAAAAAAATACCGGCCGCTGGTCTACTGCTGGCGCGGCGGCAACCGTTCCGGCTCGCTCGCCCACGTGCTGCGCTCGATCGGCTGGCCGGCGGCCCAACTCGACGGCGGCTATAAGGCCTATCGCAAGGCAGTCATGGCCGACTTGGACACCCTACCCGATAGCCTCCGCCTCATCGTGGTCTGCGGCCGCACCGGCAGCGGCAAGAGCCGCTTTCTCCTGGCCCTGCGCGAAGCCGGCGCCCAAGTGCTCGACCTGGAAGACCTCGCCGCACATAAGGGCTCGGTACTGGGCAATCTGCCGGACCGCCCGCAGCCTGGGCAAAAGTATTTCGAGAGCTTGATCTGGGCCAGCCTGCGTGGCTTCGCACGGAACGAGCCGGTGTTCGTCGAATCGGAAAGCAAAAAGATCGGCCGCCTGCATACCCCGGACACGCTACTTGCCCGCATGCGTGCCGCCGAATGCCTGACCCTCGAGGCCGACATCCCGGTACGGGTGGCCTTGCTCAAGGAAGAATATGCCCATTTCCTGGCCGAGCCCGCGCTGCTCAACCGGCAACTGGATTGCCTCGTCGATCTGCAAGGCCATGATCGAATCGAGCGTTGGAAAAAGATGGCGTTGAGCGGCCAATGGGACAACTTGGTCGCCGAATTGCTGGTCGAGCACTACGACCCGGCTTACAACCGCTCGCTCAGCCGCAACTACCCGCAGGCCGACCGAGGCCTGCATCTGGCGCTGCCAGCACCCACGACAGAATCTCTGAAAGCCTTATCCGCCGTGGCCCTGCAACACTTTGCTTGACGCCGCACCAGTCAGAGGCCTAGGCTTAAACCAAAACAGAACGATACCTCAAGCCTTCTCACTCACGACAGGAGCAATGTGATGTCGACTACGTGGATTCTTGTGGCCAACGCCAGTCAAGCCAAGCTCTATGCCAATAACGGCCCGAAAAAAGGGCTGGAACTCCTCAAAGAACTCGACCACCCCGAAAGCCGGGAAAAGGCCTCTAACCTGGTCAGCGACCGCCCGGGCCATATTCAGGGCCACGGCAACGGTCACGGTTCCTATGTGCCGGCGACCGACCCAAAAGAGAATGAAGCCGACCGCTTTGCGTTGGAACTGGCGCGTGAGCTGGAAGAAGGCCGCACCAACAATGCCTACGAACGCCTGATCATCGCCGCATCCGCCCCCTTCCTGGGCATGCTGAACGGCCGGCTGTCCAGCCAAGTCAAAGGCAAGCTGACCGAAAGCATCGAGAAGGACTACACGCGGCTACCGGTCAAGGAATTGTCCGGGCATCTGGAAAGCCGTCTCTTTCTATAGCAACGGCCAACGGGCGAGCACGCGGTAGCTCGCCCCGTTCGCATTCGAGCTCGATTCCACCAAGACGAAATCCCGCGCCGGCCAGAGGATGGGCTCCGGCGCAGGCCTTGGGTTTCGGCCGCTTCGCTCAACCCCGGCTTCGCCGACGTTAGCCTGCACCGAAACTGCGTTTTTGCAATCGGCGTTGCGCACCAGGGTGATGTGCGGCTTATAGGGCCGGTGATCGAAGGCGATATCGGCCTGTGCAGCCAGCGCCTCCAGTGCTCGCACCAAGTCGAACAAGCCAGCCGGCGGCTCGCTCGCAGTCAGAAAAGCGATGCGATTGTGCCGCCAGCAATCGGCTTGATCGAATGTCACATCGAACCGCGGCAACTGGATGGAATTTGCCGCCGCCTGCAGATCGGACAAGCGCTCGCGCGCTATGGTGCCGACGAACAGCAGGGTCAGGTGCACCGTGTCTGCCTGCATTCGACGGCCGCCATGGGCCCGATGCAGCAGGCCCGAGGCCTTGTGCAATTGCGCCCTCAGTTCCTCGTCGGGCCAGAGGGCGAAGAAGACCCGGGCGGTTTCCTTACCGGCCGCCGCTAAGTCTTGCTCAGCAGGCATACCGCCTCCACGGCGATGCCCTCGCCACGGCCGGTGAAGCCGAGTTTTTCCGTGGTCGTGGCCTTCACGTTTATCGCCTCCGCTGACACGCCCAGATCATCGGCGATATGCGCCTGCATGCTTGGGATATGCGGCGCCATCTTCGGCGCCTGGGCGACGATGGTGGCGTCGAGATTACCGACGCGCCAACCGCGTTCGCGCACCAGCTTGGCCACATGGCGCAGCAGCTTGCGGCTGTCGATGCCCTTGTATTGCGCATCGCTGTCGGGGAAGTGCCGGCCGATGTCGCCCAGCCCGGCGGCGCCGAGCAGCGCATCGCAGATGGCGTGCAACAGCACGTCGGCGTCCGAATGGCCGGCCAAGCCCTTGTCATAAGGAATCTCCACCCCGCCGATGACCAGCTTTCGCCCGTCGGCGAAGGCATGCACGTCGAAACCGTGGCCGATGCGCCAATCCATGCTCTACTCCATCCATTGCAAAACCATCTCGCGGTGCGGGATGCCCGCCTCGTCGAATTCCGGCCCGCGCGCCTGAAAACCGAACCGGGCATAGAACGGCAACGCGTGCACTTGGGCATGCAGGCCAACCTGGTGTAAGCCCTTCTGCCGTGCCCGAGCCAAGGCCGCCCGCAGCAAGCCCGAACCGACACCCCGCCGGCGCCAGGCCGGCAGCACCGCCATGCGCCCGATGCGGGCATCGGGCGTCAGCCGGGCGATGCCGACGATGGCGCCGCCGCTGTCCTTGGCCACGAACCAGTCGCAGTCGGCATCCTGCGTCTCCCATTCCATGGCCTCCGGCACCACCTGCTCCTCGATGAAGACCCGGCGGCGGACCTGGGCGATGCCCGCCTGATCCTCTTGCCAATCGGCTGCGCTGACGGAGAAGGAATCGGCTTCGGCCATGGGAAGGCGTAAAATAGCGGCACTCGAAAAACAATGAATGCGAGTTTGCCATGAAACTCTATGGAATCCCCAACTGCACGACGGTGAAGAAGGCCCGTGCCTGGCTGGAGGAACACGGCATCCCCTACGAATTCCACGACTTCAAGAAACAGGGCGTGCCGGCCGAACTGCTGACCAAGCTCATGGGTAGCATGGGCTGGGAGGCCTTGGTCAACCGCAACGGCCCGACCTGGCGCAAGCTGCCCGACACGACCAAGACCAAGGTCACGGACGCCAAGACCGCCCTGGCCGTGATACAGGAGAATTCCAGCGCGATCAAGCGGCCGATCGTCGACCGCGACGGCCAGTACCTGGTCGGCTTTTCCGAAGCCAACTACGCCGCCTTCTTCGGAAAGAAATAATGCCTATTCACTGCAAAGGACGCAAAGAATCGCAAAGCGATGAAATGCCCCTGTGGTTTATTTCTTCGTGCCCTTCGCGCCCTTTGCGGTAAAAAATCAGGAGAACCATGTCCAACGCCGCCTTCGAATACACCCGGGAACTGATCGCCCACCCCTCGACCACGCCGGACGACGCCGGCTGCCAGGACTGGCTGGCCACCAAGCTGGAACCGCTCGGCTTCACCGTCGAAAAGATCGTCAGCAAGGACGTGACCAACCTCTGGGCCCGGCGCGGCTCGGAAGGCCCTGTGGTCTGCTTCGCCGGCCACACCGACGTGGTGCCGACCGGCCCGCTGGAAAAGTGGTCCTACGACCCGTTCATCCCCACCCTGAGCGACGACTTCCTTTACGGCCGCGGCGCGGCCGACATGAAGGGCTCGATCGCCGCCTTTCTCGCCGCGGTGGAGGCCTTCGTCGCCGCCCAGCCCGAGCACAAGGGCTCGATCGCCTGGCTGATCACCTCCGATGAAGAAGGCCCGGCCACCGACGGCACGGTCAAGGTGGTGGAAAGGCTCGCCGCGCGCAAGGAACTGCTCGACTACTGCATCGTCGGCGAGCCGACCTGTGCCGAGGAGTTCGGCGACACCATCAAGAACGGCCGACGCGGCTCGCTGCATGGCCGACTCCGGGTCAAGGGGGTGCAGGGCCACATCGCCTACCCGCACTTGGCCAAGAACCCGATCCACCTGGCCGCCCCGGCCATCGCCGAACTGGCCGCGACCGAGTGGGACCAGGGCAACGACTACTTCCCGCCCACCACCTGGCAGATCTCCAACATGCACAGCGGCACCGGCGCGACCAACGTGATCCCGGGCCATGCCGACATCGTGTTCAACTTCCGCTTCGCCACCGCGAGCACGGTCGAGGGCCTGCAGGCCAAGGTCCACGCCATCCTCGACAAGCATGGCCTGGACTACGAACTGGACTGGGAAGTCGGCGCCAAGCCCTTCCTCACCCCGCGCGGCAAGCTGGTCGAGGCGCTGTCCGACGCCATCCAGGACACGGTCGGCCTCACCCCCACCCTGTCGACCACCGGCGGCACCTCGGACGGCCGTTTCATCGCCGACATCAGCCGCGAGGTGGTCGAGTTCGGCCCGATCAACAAGACCATCCACAAGATCGACGAATGTGTCGGTGTCGACGAACTGGTCAACTTGAGCGCGATCTATCGCCGCACCCTGGAGAAGCTCCTTGTTTAAAGACGCTGTCGGTCAATTGCTGACCGTGCGCGACTGGCTGCGTTATGCGGTGTCGCGCTTCAACCAGGCCGGCCTGTTCTTCGGCCACGGCAGTCAGGAGGCCTACGACGAGGCGGCCTACCTGATCCTGCACACACTCAACCTGCCGCTGGACCGGCTTGACCCCTTCCTCGACGCCCGCCTGCTGCCCGAGGAGGCGCAGCGTGTGGCTGCCGTGCTCGACCGCCGGGTGGAAGAACGCGTGCCGGCGCCCTATCTCACCCACGAGGCCTGGCTGCAAGGCTATCGCTTTTATGTCGATGAACGGGTGATCGTGCCCCGTTCCTTCCTGGCCCCGCTGATCCTGGAGCAGTTCCAGCCTTGGCTGGTGGAACCGGAGCTGGTGACCCGCGCGCTCGACCTCTGCACCGGCTCGGCTTGTCTCGCTATCCTGTTAGCTCAAGCCTTTCCCGATGCCGCGATCGATGCCGTCGATTTATCGGAAGATGCCTTGAAGGTGGCCCAACGCAACGTGGCTGACTATCGACTGGAAGATCGCATCGATCTCGTGCAGTCCGATCTATTCGAAAACCTACGCGGCCGGCGTTATGACCTGATCGTGTCCAACCCGCCCTATGTCGACGCGCAGGCCATGGCCGAACTGCCTGCGGAATACCGGCGCGAGCCGGAAATGGCGCTGGGTTCCGGCCACGACGGCCTGGATGCGGTGCGCGTGATCCTGCGCCATGCCGCCGAACACCTGAACCCCGGCGGCCTGCTGGCGGTGGAGATCGGCCATAACCGTGCCGCGCTGGAAGCGGCCTTCCCCGACCTTGAATTCTTCTGGCCCGAGGTCGAAGGCGGCGAGGACATGATTTTTATCGTGACCAGAGAACAGTTGTAACGCCGCCATCCCTATAATCGCCAACATTGAGGAGATAACCCATGGAGTACGCCATGCAGCAGATCGATATTTTCGTCGCATCCCTGACCTCGTTCTGGACCGAATTTGCCCGCTTCGTGCCGCAATTGATCGCGGCCGCGATCCTGCTTCTGCTGGGTTGGCTGCTCGCCAAAGTGGCCCGTTCCGCGGTGATGCGCCTGCTCAAGGTATTGCACTTCGACAAGGCGACCGAGAAGTCCGGCCTGGAATCTTTCCTCAAACACGCCGAACTGGATCTGTCGGTGGCCTCGATCATCGGCAATCTGGTCTACTGGCTGATCATTTTGGTCATGATCGTGACTGTCGCGAACAGCCTGGGCCTGCAAATGGTGGCCGACCTGTTCAACAAGGTGGTGTTCTACATCCCGAACGTGATCGTCGCGATCTTGGTCTTGGTGTTCGGCACCATCCTCGCCCGCTTCATCAACCGTCTGGTCTTCGCCTGGCTGAACAACGTCGGCTTTGACGGCGCGCTGACGGTTTCGACCTTTTCCGAATATGCGATGCTGGTCTTCGTCTTCTTCATCGCGATGGAGCAACTGCAGATCGCCAACGAACTCTTGACCGCTGCCTTCATCATCGCCTTCGGCGCGGTGGGCTTGGCCTTCGCCATTGCGTTCGGTTTGGGCTCGAAAGACATCGCTGCCCGCGCCATCGAGCAGATCATCGGCAAGAAAAAATAAGTTTACGAACAGCCCGCTTAGCCGGGCTGTTTGCCGCCGCGCGTAGCCAGCCGGCGGCGGAAGGGATGGACGGCTTTGCTGCCCTCTTCGCCCGGCTTGGCCTTCGGCTGTTGCGGCTTGGCTGCACGCGTAGCCTTTTTCGGTGCATCGCCCTGCTGCGGCCTATCGCCCTGCTGCGACCTATCGCCCTGCTGCGACCTGGACTGCCGCGGCTTGGACTCCGGCCTCGGCGGGGCTTTACGCGACGCCGCCTTCTCGCTCCACGCCAGCAGCTTGGCCACCTCGTCCGACGTCAGCTCGAGGCGCTGGCCACGTTTCAGTCGGGGCGGCATATTGACCGGGCCGTAACGCACGCGAATCAAACGGCTCACCGTCAAGCCCAGGGCCTCGAACAACCGGCGCACCTCGCGATTGCGGCCTTCCTTGATCGCCAGGCGATACCACTTGTTGGCCCCCTCGCCGCCGCTGACGACGATGCTTTCCACACGGGCCGGACCGTCTTCCAGCTGCACGCCGCGCTTGAGCGACTGAATTTGATGCTCGCTCAGTTCATCGCCGAGCACGCGCACGGCGTATTCGCGTTCGACATCGAACCGCGGATGCATCAAGCGGTTGGCCAGGTCGCCACTGGTGGTGAACAGCAGCAGGCCCTCGGTGTTGTAGTCGAGCCGGCCGACCGCGATCCAGCGCTCGCCCTTCAATTTCGGCAATTGATCGAACACCGTCGCGCGTTGCTTCGGATCGTCG
>JAJZTV010000062.1 GCA_021847385.1 Pseudomonadota bacterium
TGCGGGTCGGGCTGGGTAAAACCAGCAGCAGTGTCATAAACAGCAGGAGCAAGGCAAGTTCTGACCGCGCGGACTTGCACGGAAATTTAGCGGATCGCTCGTAGCCAGCCTGCCAGTCGGCGGGTTACGGGTTAAATCAAACGACTAGGCTAAGTATGTAGAACTGACTGTAGAGGGCTTGCGGACGCGGGTTCGATCCCCGCCGCCTCCACCAAACAAAAATGCCACCTTAGCGGTGGCATTTTTTTGTGTTGGTGCCGCTGCGGCTAACCCGCCGCTATATTGGCCAACTGAAATCAGGGGCAATCGGTCTTTGTCAGCGTACGTGTTCGATAATCCGTTGTCGTGGCCGTCGACATGCGATCGTATTTGTTCCTGATCATCTCGACACTGCCGGCAAAGCTGACCGGATCGATGGTTACCCTGGCGATGGCCGTCTTGAAATTACTGCTGGTCGATTTGGACCCGCTAAAGCTCCCAACCAGCGAACCGTCACTGGTAATCTCGACGGCGCCTGAAATTGCATAGTGAGCGCCATCTGCATCGCCATCGTCGAATATGCCTGTGTAGGTGAAGTGAGTTGGCGCAGTCTGCGTAACCGAGAATCGCAGCAAGGTCTTCTGCTCGGTCAGCCAGCACACTTGCGCGATTTCTTCCGCTGCCGCGAGTTTGAACCACAGAGAACCTAGTAGCAACAGCATGCACGACGCGGATAACTTGGCAAATGTCTTCATAACATCCTCCTTGAGAATAGGCACGAATAGTCATTGTAGTCGGCGGACGCGCGCTCGAAGGGCCGAGGATTGCGGGAGGCGACTGTAATCCGGGCAAGCCTGCCGTCTTCACCAAATGTTAAAAGGCCGGCCATATACCGGCCCTTCTTTATTTATGATAGCCGCTGGCGAGAGGCTGCCGCCCGATTCAACGCAACACAATGTCGTATATCATTTGCACCATGAATCTCCGACGCATCAGCCATAGCATCGTTACCCGAATCATTCTATTGGGGATAGGCATCATCATCGTCGGGACCGTCGCACGCTATTTTTTGCTGGCCGACATCCTGCGTGACGAACTCCAAAAGGTCGTATCGGCACAACAAGCAACCCTTGCCTCTTATGTCGCGCACGATATCGACCAGAAGATCCGGGAGCGGCAAGCGATGCTGGCTAGGCTTGCGCTCGCGCTTCCGCCCCGGCTGTTGCAGCACCCTGACGATCTCGGGTCATGGTTGGGGCAACAGCAGCGTCTGCAGCCATGGTTCTCGCCGGGCTTGCAGGTGCTTGGTCGTGATGGCCATAGCTTGAGCGCTTACCCGCGGCGCCTCGATCAGACCGATCGCGGTTACCTGCAGGAAGGCATGGCAGGGAGATCGGCGATCGGCCGTCCGGTCATGGACCCAATAACCCAGAGACCCGTCCTGCCGCTGGCCGTGCCGATCAGAAACGGCGCCGACGAGGTCGTGGCGGTTCTGGTCGGCAGCACCCCGCTGGCCCCGGGCCTACTCGATCTGCTGCAAGAGGCACGCATTGGCCGGACCGGCGATTTTCGCGTGGTCTCGCCCAAGGACAAGCTGTTTCTTGCCGCAAACGATGCCGCCATGGTCTTCAAGCCCACGCCGGCACCCGGCGTGAACCGGCTACATGATCGTGCGATGGATGGTTATCGTGGCAGTGGTGTCACGATCAACGAGAACGGCAGCGAGGAGCTCGCGACCATCAGCTCGGTGCCGAGCACCGGCTGGTTCGTCGTCGCCGCCATGCCGACGGCCGAGGCCTTTTCTCTGGTGGCGCATACCCAACACTACATATTGCGCCACGGCGTGGTTGTGGCCCTTTTCTTTCTGTTGATGGCCGCGGGGGGATTGATCGTCGTCTTCCGTCCGCTGTTCTTGGCGGCCGATCATGCCGACAAGATGACCCGAGGCGAGATACCGCTGGAGCCATTGCCAGTGGCTCGCACCGACGAGGTCGGCCATTTGACCGAGGCCTTCAACCGGCTGTTGGCGAAGCTGCAGCTCGCGCAGGGGGAACTCGTCCGCTTGGCGCACCAGGACCCCCTGACCGGCTTGGCCAACCGCGCGGTCCTGTCCGACCGAATCCAACAAGCGCTGGCACGGGCGGGTCGCCACGGCACCCGGCTCGCCGTCCTGTTTCTCGATCTCGACGGTTTCAAGCCGATCAACGACACGCTCGGGCACGAAGCCGGCGATGCCGCGCTGACCGAGGTGGCCCGCCGCCTGACCGCGATCGTCCGCGAATCGGATACCCTGGCGCGAGTCGGCGGCGACGAGTTCGTCATCGTCATGTGCGACCTCGGTGCGGGGCCGGGCCAAGCGGAAGACGCGGCCCGCATGTTGGCCGCCAAGTGCATCAAGACGATCGAAATGCCATTGCAATTGAACGGCAGGGAACAGGCATTGGGCCTGTCCATCGGCATAGCCCTCGGCGATGCGCGAAGCGCTGCGGATAGTCTGCTCTCGGCCGCCGACTGCGCCATGTACGAAGCCAAGCAGGCAGGACGGGGGCGTTACGTGTTCGCCAATCCAACATCCAGCCATATTGTTGGCAAGGCGTTTGCCGTCTAACTCTGGCCCGATGCCGGCCCGCTGGTCAACTCGACGGCAACCGCCGTCCGCTTGTATTCCGGCGCCTTCACATAACGGTCCCGATGCGGGCCGGTCACGGCGTTGAGCTGCACGGCCGGGTCATGGAAGGTCGCGAACAGTTCGCCCGGCTTGATCTCCGCGCGGACTCGCACCGGCAGCACGGCCGAGCCATAGCGGCTACGGATGCGCACGATCTGGTCATCGTGCAAGCCGAGGCGCTGCGCGTCCTGGGCTGAGATGTCCAGGGTGTCGGTCGGCCGCAGCACGCTGTTCGGCGTGCGTCCGGTCATGGTCGCGGCGTTGAATTGATACAGCGTGCGGCCGGTGATCAATAGGAACGGAAATTCCGCGTCGAGCAGCTCGGGGCTGGGGTGGAAATCCAGGCGCTTGAGCGCCGCGCGCGGACCGATCGAGAAGCGCTCGCGGTGCAGCAAGGCGGTGCCGGGGTGGGCCGGATCGGGACAGGGCCATTGCAGCCCCCCTTGTTCCAGGCGCGCATAATCGATGCCCGCCGCGCCGGGCCAGACCTGGGCGATCTCCCGCCAGATCGCCTCGGCCGAGTCGAAGGTGAATTGCTCGCTATGGCCCAGGGCGCGGGCGACGTCGGCGACGATCCGCCAATCCGGCCGTGCGGCGCCAGGGGCAGGCACGGCGGCGCGGATGCGCTGGATGCGCCGCTCGGCGTTCATGAAGGTGCCATCCTTCTCGAAGGTCGAGGTCGCCGGCAGGAAGACATGGGCGAACTCGCGCGCGGTCTCGGTCAGGAACAGGTCTTGCACCACCAGCAACTCCAGCGCAGCCAGGGCCTTACGGGTTGCCGCGCTGTTGGCGTTGGAGTGCAGGATGTCGTAGCCGATGCACCACAGGCCCTTCAGCCGGCCGGCCGCGGCGGCATCCATCATCTGCAACATGTTCAGGCCGGGCGCGGTCGGCAGCGGCGCGCCCCAATGCCGAGCGAAGGCCTCGCGCGCGTCGTTCAGGCCGGCACCGCCGGTCAGCGTGCCGGGGTCGCAACCCATGTGCGCCGCGCCCTGCACGTTGTTCTGGCCGCGCAGCGGGTTCACGCCGGCGCCCTCGATGCCGAGGTTGCCGGTGAGCAGCGCCAGGTTGACCAGGGCCATCACCGATTCGGTGCCCTGCACGTGTTCGGTCATGCCCAGGCCATGCACCTGCAGGGCCGGCTTTACATTGGCATAGAGGCGGGCGGCCGCGCGGATCAGATCGGGCGCGACACTGCACAAGGGCGCGGCCCGTTCCGGCGTCCAGTCGCGGATGTGTGCGGCGAAGGCTTCGAAATCGTCCACCCGCGCCGCGACGAACTCGGCGTCGTACAGACCCTCGGTCACGATCACCTGGGCCATCGCATTGAGCAGAGGGATGTTGCCGCCGGGCTGCAGGGCAAGGTGCAGGTCGGCGATGCCGGCCAATTCGATCCGGCGCGGGTCGAGCACGATCAGCTTGGCGCCCCGAAGCACCGCCTGGCGGATGCGCTCGCCGACGATCGGGTGGTTCTCTGTCGGGTTCGCGCCGCAGACCATGATCAGCCGGGCGCGTTCGATGTCGTCGTAGGCATTGGTCGCGGCACCGGCCCCCAACATCAGCTTCATCGCCGCCGCGGTCGGGGTGTGGCAGACCCGGGCGCAGCTATCGACGTTGTTGGTGCCGAGGACCAGGCGGGCGAATTTCTGCGCGAGGTAGTTGTCCTCGTTGCTCGCGCGCGCGGAACCGAGCACCGCCAAACTGTCGGCGCCGCCGCGCTGCTTGATCCGGCCGATCTCGGCGGCGACGAAGGCGACGGCCTCGTCCCACGACACCTCGCGCCATTCGCCATTGCGCCGGATCATCGGCGCCGTCACCCGGTCTGGCGCGGCATTGAAGTCGAAGGCATAGCGGCCCTTCACGCACAGGTGGCCCTTGTTCACCGGCGCCGCCAGCACCGGGCGGCTGGCGACGACGCGGCCGTCGCGGCTGCCCAGCTCCAGCTCGCAACCGGTGCCGCAGTAGGGGCAGGTGGTCCGGGTCCAGCGCGTGGCCGGCGCTCGCTCGATGTTGAATTTGTCGTCGATGGCGCCGCTCGGGCAGGTGTCGGCGCAGGCGCCGCAGCTCACGCAGGCGCTGGCCAGCAGGGAATCGGCGCCGGCCGGCACGATATGCGTGCGTTCGCCGCGGCCCAGGGCATGCCAGACCGATTTGCCCTGCAACTCCTGGCAGATATGGACACAGCGATAGCAGGTCACGCAGCGGCGCATGTCGACCTTGAGATAGGGGTGGCTGTCGTCGAGGAACGGCTCGCCGGGCACGGCTTCGCCCAGCGCCGTCACGCCGTAGCTGCGCAAGAGGTGGTGGAAGGGCTTGTCCGGTTCGCGCTCGACCGCCTCGGGCGGGTAGTGCCGGGCCAGCAGGCCGAGCAGGGTACGCCGCTCGGCCTCGATCTCCGGCGTATGGGTGGCGACCTGCATGCCGTCCTCGGCTGGGGTGTTGCAGGCGCTGACCAGGCCCTTGCAGCCGACCACCTGCACCAGACACAGCCGGCAGCCGCCGATGGGTTTCAGCCGCGGGTCGTGGCACAGGGTCGGCACCTCGCAGCCGATCCGGCGCAAGGCCTGGAGCAGGGTCAGGCCTTCGGGGACGCTATGGGCCTGGCCGTTGACTATCAATTTGTGCATCAAGCCGACTCTCCCGCATGGGCCAATTTATCCTGGGCGATCTCCCGCATCCGGAATTTTTGCAGCTTGCCGGTCACCGTGGTCGGGAATTCGTCGACGAAGCAGACGTATTTCGGTACCTTGAAGTGGGCGATCTGCCCATGGCAGAAATCTTTGATCTCCTGTTCGCTTGCGTGCTGGCCGGCGCGCAGCTGCACCCAGGCCATCACCGCCTCGCCGTAGAATTCGTCCGGCACGCCGAACACCGCGACCTGGGCGACCTTGGGGTGGCTGTACAGGAATTCCTCGATCTCGGCCGGGTAGATGTTCTCGCCGCCGCGGATGATCATGTCCTTCAGCCGGCCGGTGATGCGGACATAGCCGTCGGCATCCATGGTGCCTAGGTCGCCGGAATGCAGCCAACCGGCGCTGTCGATGGCCTTGTGGCTGGCGGCCTCGTCGCCGTAGTAGCCGCGCATGAGGTGATAGCCGCGGAAGCAGACCTCGCCGACGCTGCCGCAGGGCAGGGTCCGGCCGCTCTGCACGTCGACCACCTTGACCTCCTGGTGCGGCAGATTGGTGCCGACGGTCTCGGTCCGCCGCGCGAAGCTGTCGTCGGCCGAGGTCAGATGGGTCAGCGGCGAGGCCTCGGTCTCGCCGTAGCCGATCAGGATCTCGCTGCAGTGCATCTCCGCGATCACCCGTTTCATCAAGGCCGGCGGGCAGGGGGCGCCAGCCATGATGCCGGTGCGCAAGCTGGACAGGTCGTATTGCTTGAAGGTCGGCTGTTCCAGTTCGGCGATGAACATGGTCGGCACGCCGTGCACGGCGGTGCAGCGTTCCCGGTCGATGGCCCGCAGCACCGCCTCGGCCTCGAAGTGCTCGCAGGCGATCACCTCGCAGGCGCCGACCGACAGGCAGAGCAGGTTGGCCAGCACCATGCCGAAGCAGTGGTAGAACGGCACCGGCACCGCCAGCCGGTCCTGCGCGGTGAAGCGCATCGCTCGCGCCGAGAAGTAGGCGTTGTTCAGGATGTTGTGGTGGCTGAGCACCACCGCCTTGGGAAAGCCGGTGGTGCCCGAGGTGTACTGGATGTTGATCGGGTCGTCGCGGTCCAGCGCCGCGCTCGCCGTGTCCAACCGCTCGGGAGCAACCGTCTCGCCGGCAGCCAGCACTTGCTGCCACAAGGTCAGGCCGGGCTGGGGCCGGACGGTGCGCTCGGGCCGGGCCGGATCGTACAGCACCACGCGGCGCAGCATGGGCAGCTTGGCGCTATGGAGCTCGGTCTCGTTGCCTTGCAGCTCGGGCATCAGTTCGCCGAGCATGGCCACATAGTCGCTGCTGCGGAAGGCGGGGATCAGGAACAGGCCCTGCACCTCCGAGCGCTTGAGCGAGTATTCCAGCTCATGGGTGCGATAGGCCGGGTTGATGTTGACCAGCACCGCGCCGATGCGCGCGGTGGCCATCTGCAGCAGCAGCCACTCGATGTTGTTGGTCGACCAGATACCGATGCGGTCGCCCTTGCCATAGCCCAGGCCGATCAGGCCGCGGGCGAGCCGGTCGATCTCTCGGCCCAGTTGGGCATAGCTCAGCCGGCGCTGCTGGGGCAGCGAAACGACGGCCTCGTTTTCCGCATAGGCTTGCACGATGGCGGCGAAATGCTGGGGAATGGTGGCGCCGAGCAGCGGGACATCGCCGCCGCGATGGCAGTAGCTGGCTGTCAGTTTGCTCACCGAGCGCCTTCGACCGCGGCCCAATAGGCATCCACCCGCGCCTGGATGTCGGCGATCGTCGACTCGTCCCGTTGCGGCGCGAACAGGTGGGCGAAACGGCCTTGCTTCTTCAGGTATTCCTCCACCGGCACGCGCTCGCTCGGCACCTTGGTGTGGCTGACCCGGCCGTTCTCGTATTCCTTGAGCGGCCAGATGCCGGTCTTCACCGCGAGTTTGCCCACTTCCACCGTTTCCATCGGGTCGAAGTCCCAGCCGGTCGGGCAGGGTGCCAGCGCGATGATCAGGCGCGGCCCTTTCATGGCCTTGGCCTTCTCGATCTTGCGCGCCAGGTCCAGCGGCTCGGTACCGATCACTGTCGCCACATAGGCCGGCCGGTGCGCGGCCCAGATGGCGAACAGGTCCTTCTTGTAGCCGCCGAAGCCCGCCGGGCCGGTGGCGGTGGCCGTCCGGGCACCGTGTGGCGTGGCCGGCGAGGTCTGCTGCCCGGTATTGCCGTAGCCCTCGTTGTCGTAGCACAGATAGAGGAAATCCAGCCCGCGCTCGATCGCGCCCGAGGTGGCGGACAGGCCCATGCCGTAGGCGGAACCATCGCCGGTCAGCACCGCGACGGCCAGGTCTTCCTCCGGCGGGATGCGGCCCTTGGCCAGCAGGATGTCCAGCGCGTCGCGCACGCCCTGGGCGCCGGCCGGGGCGGAGGCCATCGAGGTGTAGAGCCAGGAGCCGCGGAACGGCGTGAACGGATACACCGCCAACAAGGTCATGCAGCCGGCCGCGTTCACGAACACCGTCTTCTCGCCGAGGAGGTCATAGACCTCGTGCAGGGCCTGCAAACCGCCGCAACCGGCGCACATCGGCGTGCCGGCACCGAGGATGTGGGTCGACGGCAGGTCCTTCATGCGCTTGTAGAGGGTGACGGTCTGCTCGCTCATTTCGCGGACTCCTTGCGCTCGACATGGGCGATGGCCTGCATCTTGCGTACCTCGCGTAGCTCGTCTTCGGTGAACAGCAGGCGCGGCGGTGGGGTGATGCCGGTCTCGGCCGCCTGGCGCACGATACGGATCATCTCGAAAAACTCCTCGGGGCCGATGTCGCGCCCGCCCAGGCCGCCGATGAAGCTGGCCAAGATGGGCGGTGCATCCGGCTGGCCATAGAGCACCGAGGCCAGCTCGCCGTGCAGGATGCCGCCCTTGCCCAGGGACAGGTTCTGGTCGACCACCGCCACGCCGCGCTTGCCGGCCAGGGCCCGGCGCAAGGGCGCGTCCGGATACGGTCGCAACAGGCGCGGTCGCACTAGGCCGACCGGCCAGCCCGCTTCGCGCATGCGATCCACCGCGTCCTTCGCCTTGGTCGCGAACGAGCCGATCATGAACAGCACGAATTCCGCATCGTCGCTGCGGTAGGTCTCGACCGCGGCGTAGTCGCGGCCGAGTTGCGCGGCGAACTCGGCGGCGATCGCCTCATAAGCGGGCAGGCCCTGCAGCGCGGCCAGGTGATCCTCGTAGCGGAAATAGGAGTAGGGGCTGGAGCCGAGCACGGCCACGCCCTGGCTGACCGGCTCGCCGGCGTGGAAGCGGGTGGTCTCCGCATCGTAGCCGGGCAGGAAGCGGTCGACCGCCGCCGGCTCGGGGATCTCGACCGGCTCGCGGGTGAAGGACAGGTAGAAACCGTCCAGGTTGACCAGCACCGGCAGGCGCACCTTATGGTGTTCGGCCAGACGGTAGGCGATCAGGGTCTGGTCCAGCACCTCCTGGCAAGTGGCGCAGTGGATTTGCAGGAAGCCGCTGTCGCGCGCGGCGAGCACGTCGTTGTGGTCGGGCTCCAGGGTCAGCGGCGTCTGCAGGCCGCGCGACACGTTGACCAGTACGAACGGCGCGCGCAGGCCCGGCACGCTGAAAATCATCTCCATCGCATACATCAGGCCCTGGCTGGAGGTCGCGGTGAACACCCGCACGCCGGTGGCTGCCGCCGCGCCGGCCGCGGTGATCATGGCATGTTCCGATTCCAGCATGGTCATGCGGCAATCCATCGCGCCGCGGTCGATCCATTTCGCCAGGGTCTCGATGATCTCGGTCTGCGGCGTGATCGGGAAGGCCGGCACGTATTCGGCCCGGGCCAGTCGCGCGCCCCAGGCGGCGGCCTGATTGCCGGTGATGAGGGCGCGGGTCATGGCGTGGCCTCCGAGAACTGACGTTCCGGCACGGCGGCGATCGCGTGCGGCGGGCATTGGGCGACGCAGATCAGGCAGCCCTTGCAGTGGTCGTAGTCGATCTCCGGCCGGCCGTCGACGACCTTGATCGCGCTGTCCGGGCAGAATTCGCTGCACACCCACCAGCAATGGTTGCAGCGCTCGTAGTCGATCACCGGACGCAGGATGCGCCACAGCCCGGTGCGCACCTCGACGCTGGTCGCGCCGGCGTGGATCGCCGCCGCCGCCGCATCCGCCGGGTCGGCCGGCAGTTCGACCCAGGCGGGCGCCGGTGCCTGGTCGAGGCCGATGGCCACGCCCTCGCCGACGCAGCCGGCGTGTTCGGTCATGGCGTCGAAGGCGGCGAGGGCCTGATCCAGGTTGCGCTGGACCACCGTCTCGCCGTGGGCCGCCAGTTCCTGGTGCAAGGCGGCGGCCAGCGTCTCGCGCGGAATGACGCCGAGCAGGCGCGCCGCCGCGCCGGCGCAGGTGGCGCCGACGAAGCGCAGCTCCGCGCGTTCGGCCGCCTCCGCCGGTAGGGTGAGCAAGGTGCCGGGGTAATTGAGCCGGTGGCGCCAAGTCTCGGCGCTCTCGCCGGTGTTGAGCAGCATCACCGTGCGCGGCCCGACACCCTGCAAGACACCGGCCAGCGGCACCGGCACCAAGCTGTCGTCGGCCACGATCACCAGGTCGGGCTCGCGGATGATGCCGCGCTCGAAGATCGCCGCCTTCGCCGCGCGGACGAAGGCGAAGATCGGCGCACCGCGCCGTTCCGCGCCATAGCGCGGGGCGTCCTGGACCTGGTAGCCGGCCAGGAAGAAGG
>JAJZTV010000063.1 GCA_021847385.1 Pseudomonadota bacterium
GGTGGTGGGGGCGCTGTGGGGGGCAGGGCTGGCGTTCGGTTTTTGGCTGCTGGCGGCATTGAGCCGGGTATGGCGGGCCCGTGGTTTCCTTCCGGCGACAACGCAACTGCTTCGAGCGCCCGAGGCGGCGGCCTGGCGTACGGTGCTGATGACGCTGAGTCTGTTGCTCGTGCTCGGTGGCGTGTTGGGGCATCTTTCCATCGACTACCATATCCTGGGCACCGACAAGGTCGGGCAGGATGTGTTCTATCTCTCGCTCAAGAGCATTCGTACCGGCCTGCTGATCGGCACGCTGACGACCTTGATCATGTTGCCCTTCGCCTTGTTCTTGGGCGTGGCGGCCGGCTATTACGGCGGCCGGGTGGACGATGTGATCCAGTTTGTCTACACGACCCTGAATTCCATTCCCGGCGTGCTGCTGATTGCGGCGGCGGTGCTGGTGGCCCAGGTCTATGTCGAGACGCATCCCGAGTTGTTCGATACCTCGGCGGCCCGCTCCGATCTGCGTCTGGTGTTTCTTTGCGGCATCCTCGGCGTGACCAGTTGGACCGGTCTGGCCCGTTTATTGCGCGCTGAGACGCTGAAGTTGCGCGAGTTGGAATACATCCAGGCGGCGCGTGCCTTCGGGGTCGCCAACCTGCGCATCTTGTCGCGCCACATCCTGCCTAACGTCGGCCATCTGGTGTTGATTACGGTGGTGATCGATTTCTCCGGCTTGGTGCTGGCCGAGGCAGTGTTGTCCTATGTCGGCGTCGGCGTCGATCCGACCATGGCGAGCTGGGGCAATATGATCAACGGTGCCCGCTTGGAGCTGGCGCGCGAGCCCATGGTCTGGTGGCAGCTGGCGGCGGCCTTTCTGTTCATGTTCATACTGGTGTTATCGGCCAATCTGTTTGCCGATAGCGTGCGCGATGCCTTCGATCCGAGAGCGGGGGCGCGAGCGTGAACGGCTTGGCCTTGCACGACCTGCGTGTGGAAATTGCGGCTGGCGAGCGTCGCTTGGTGCCGGTCGATGGCGTGTCCTTAGCCATCGGTCCGCGCGAATGCGTGGCCTTGCTGGGGGAATCGGGTTGCGGCAAGTCGCTCACTGCCTTGGCCTTGATGCGTTTGTTGCCGGAGGGCTTGGCCATCACCGGCGGCGAGGCCAATTTGAACGGGACCGATCTGTTTGCCTTGCCTGAACGCGCGATGCAGCGGGTGCGCGGCGGCCGGCTAGCCATGATTTTCCAAGAGCCGATGTTGAGTCTGAACCCGGTGTTGACCATCGCCCAGCAGATCGCCGAGGCCTTGTTGGTACATCGGAGTTTAAAGGGCGCCGTGGCCGAAGCAGAGGTCCGGCGTTTGTTACTTGCCGTCGGCCTGCCGGTCGATCTGGCCGCGAGTTATCCCTTCCAGCTTTCCGGCGGTCAGCGCCAACGCGCATTGATCGCCACCATGCTGGCCGGCGAGCCGCAGCTCTTGATCGCGGACGAGCCCACGACGGCATTGGACGTGACCGTGCAGGCGCAGATCCTGCGTTTGCTCAAACAGTTGCAGGTGGAGCAGGGTATGAGCTTGTTGCTCATTACCCACGACCTCGACGTTGCGCGGGATATGGCCGACCGGGTGGCCATCATGTATGCCGGCGAAGTGGTCGAGTGGGCGGCACGCGAGGTGTTGTATGACCAACCCTTCCACCCCTATACGCAGAAGCTGTTCAGCGTATTGCCTTCGACCCGGCGGCGTGGCGAGCGCTTGGACCATATCCCAGGTAACGTGCCACCGCTCGGTACGGCCTTTCCCGGTTGTCGTTTCCAAGAACGCTGTGCGCAGGCATGGGACCGCTGCCGCCACGAGATCCCGGCTCTCTATGAGCTGCGGCCGGGGCATCGCGTGCGTTGCCATTTGGCGGTTGAAGCCCGGCCTGGTTTACCCCGGCCGGACCTGCCGCGGTCCAGCGAGGTCGAGCCGCCTTCGGATCAGCCGGCTTTGCTACAAGTGCAAGACCTTGCCGTGCATTTCCCCATTCGCAAGGGCTTGTTCCGCAGAACCGTCGGCGCAGTCAAGGCGGTCGATGGCGTCTCGTTCGAGATCCGGGCCGGCGAGACCTTGGCCTTGGTCGGTGAGTCGGGCTGCGGCAAAAGCACCTTGGCACGCGGTATATTGCGGCTGATCGAGCCGACGGCCGGGTGCGTACGGCTGGCCGGCACGGAGATCGGCCGCTTGGACGGCGAGGCCTTGCGGCGCAAGCGGGCCGAAATGCAGATCGTGTTCCAAGACCCCTTTGCTTCGCTCAATCCGCGCATGCGGGTGGGCGAGGTCCTGGCCGAGGGCATGCAAGCCCTTAGGCCGGAACTGGGGCGGTCGGAACGCAAGGCCTTGGTCGTTCGTTTGCTTGAACAAGTCGGCTTGGACGCGAGCGCGGCCTTGCGTTACCCGCACGCCTTTTCCGGTGGCCAGCGCCAGCGTATCGCCATTGCGCGGGCGTTGGCCGTGGAACCCCAGTTGCTGATCTGCGACGAGCCGACGAGCGCCCTGGATGTCTCGGTTCAGGCCCAGATCCTGAATTTGTTGAAGGATCTGCAGCGCGAGCATGGCTTGGCCTATTTGTTCATCAGCCACAACCTTTCCGTCGTGGCCTATCTCGCCCATCGGGTGGCGGTGATGTATCGCGGCCGCATCGTCGAAGAGGGTGACGCGCCAAGTATCTTGGGGCAGCCGCTGCATCCTTACACCCGCCTATTGCTGGCATCGGCGCCGGGGCAAGGCTTGCCGCAGACCGCCGTCTTCTCGGAAAAATCGGCTCAGCTTGGCTGCCCGTTCGCGCCACGTTGTGGCGATGCGCGGCCTATCTGTGCTGAACGGGATCCCCCATTGGGCGCGTGGCAAGGCCGGCGCGTAGCCTGCCATTTGTACGGCTAACTGCTGGCCGGGATGGTGAGCTTGGTGCCGGGCCGCAACGGTTCGGTCGTCGCCTGGTTGATGTGGCGAATCTCGGAAACCTTCACATTGTAGCGTTTGGCGAGGCGCTTCAAGGTGTCGCCCTTGCGTACGGTGTGCGTGCGTTGGCGTGCGTGTTTGCTGGGCTTGGCGCTTGTTGCGCTGTGCTTGACCTCGGCGTGCTTGACCTCGGCAGAATGCGCTGCTGGAGTGGGATTGGGGGGTGACGCCTCGACCTTGGTTTGGCCTGGTCTGCTGCTGGGTGCCGGCACGACCAGGGTCTGCGTATTGGCGACCTTGCCGCGCCACAACTTGATCGGATTGTGTTCCTTGAGCCAAGCCAAAGACACGCCAAACTTGGCCGCGATCGTGCTCGCTAGCTCGCCGCGTTTGGCTTGGTATTCCTGGAGCAGATTGCGGTTGCCCAGGCGTTGCAGGTTGTAGTGGAAGGTCTCGACCTTGTCGGCTGGCAACAGCAGCACCCCCGGGGTGTCGCTATGAATGACCTTGCGCCGGTAGCCGGGGTTCAGCGAAAGAAAGTTGTCCAGGTCCATTTCGGCCAGTTTGGCGGCATGGCGTGCCTCCATCGGGCGATTGAGGGAAACCTGCATGAAATAGGGCTCGTTGGCGATGCTTTCCAATGCGATACCGAATTGTTCGGGCTGTCGGATGATGTTTCGGACGGCGAGCAATTTAGGCACGTAATGCTTGGTCTCAGTCGGCAGGTTCAGGCTGGCGAAATCGGTGTCGAGGCCTTTGGCTTTGTTGCGGGCGATCGCGCGGGCGACGCAGCCTTCGCCACAGTTGTATGCGGCCAGGGCCAGCTGCCAATCGTTGAACATGTCGTGCAGCTGTTGCAGGTAATCGAGCGCGGCGTCGGTGGCCGCGAGGATATCTTTGCGGCCGTCATACCAGGGGTTTTGTTGCAGACCATAGATGCGGCCGGTAGAGGGGATGAACTGCCAGATACCGGAGGCCTTTTGCGGTGACTCAGCCAAGGGGTTGTAGGCGGATTCGATCATCGGCAGCAAGGCGATTTCCATCGGCATACCGCGTTTTTCGACTTCTTCCACGATATGGAACAGATAGAGCCGGCTTCTCTCCACGGCACGTGCGAGATAGCCGGGCCGGTCGGCATACCAGGACTCATGGGTATGCACGAGTTCGGGGCTGGTATCGGCCAAGTTGAAACCGGCGCGAATGCGCTCCCACAGATCGACACGGCTGCCAGGTTCGTTGAGGCTGGAGGGGTGTGCCAGCGAGTAGCTGATCTTCAGGCCTGGCGCGGCCGTCGTTGGCTGTTTTAGGTCGCCAGCCTGTCCGGTTTGCGGCAAGGTAAGGCCAATCGCGAGCAGGCCGGAGGCGAGAAAATGGCGGATTGCTGCTTTTGTTAGCATTGGTTCAACATCAAGCCTTGCAGGCCATCTCCTTAAATTCGAGATTATCGTTGAATTCGGATGTGTGCCACAAACCGATGGTTGCATCGCATTCTTAATTTGGTCCAGAAAAACAGACGCCTAATCTATTGTCTGTAATGGTTTTTCATCTCTCGTACAACAGCGAATACCTCAACGGGTGTATTGAGTGGGCGCTGGGCATAAGTCTCCGCGGCTTGGCGTATGGCAGGCTCATGACAGCGGAGAAAGGGGTTGGCGGCGTGTTCCAGGGCGATGCTGCTAGGGAGGGTGGGCAAGCCCTGTGATCGTTTTTCTCGTGCTTGTCGGTCGCGCTCACCGAGTCGGGGATTGCCCGGCTCGATGCTGAGCGCGAAGGCGACGTTGCCAAGCGTGTATTCGTGCGCGCAGTAGACTTGGGTCGCGTCGGGTAGCGCGGCCAGCCGTTGCAGGGAATCATACATTTGCGCTGGCGTGCCCTCGAAGAGGCGGCCGCAACCGCAGGCAAACAGGGTGTCGCCGCAAAACAGCAGGCCATGGCCGTGGTATGCGATATGACCGCGTGTATGCCCTGGCACCGACATCACGCAAAACTCGGCGTCGATGGCAGGGATCAGCACGCGATCGCCCTCATCGACTCGCTGGCTGACGTGGGCGATGGTTTCCTGCGCGGGACCGTAGACCGGCACCGGGTAGTGATCGAGCAAGCCGGCGATGCCATCGACGTGGTCGCCATGATGGTGGGTGACGAGTATCGCGCTCAACTGCAGCTCGTGTTGCTGCATCCACGATAGAATGGGGGCCGCTTCGCCCGGGTCGACAACTGCGCAATGGCCGTCGCCGACGATGGCCCAGATGTAGTTATCTTCCAGGGCGGGAATGGCCTCGATGCGTAGCATGCCGGCATTTTCATGAGTAAGCAGGAATAACGTCAACCATGCAGGATTGGTTCGAAAGCGAGCAGGGGAGCTATGTCCTGGACAAGGAGCGCGCCTGGTTCGATCAGGCGTGTGCCGATATCTTCGGCTTCAATGCGATGCAGGCGGGCATGTGCTGGGTCGACCTGTTGCAGGCGAATCGCATGCCGAATCGGTATTGCGCGGATCAAGCCGACGGGCAACTGCGCTGCCATCCTGAGGCCTCGCCGCTGGCTAGCCAGAGCCTGGATTTGCTCGCCTTGCCGCATGTCCTCGAATTCAGCGCTTACCCGCATCAAGTCTTGCGCGAGGCGGAGCGGATATTGCGGCCGGAGGGGCATTTGTTGATTGCCGGGTTTAATCCTTTGAGTCTATGGGGCTTACGCCGACTGCTATGGCGCGGACGCGGCGGTTATCCGTGGCATGGCCGTTTCTTGCATTTGAGCCGGCTGAAGGATTGGCTGGCCCTGCTGGGCTTCGAGCTGCAGGCAGGGCGCATGATTTGCTATGCGCCGCCCTTGAGGCAGGCGAAGTGGTTGCGCCGTTTTGCCTGTCTGGAAGCGGCCGGTGATCGCTGGTGGGCGTTGGGCGGCGGTGTCTATCTCTTGCATGCGATCAAGCGCACACCGGGGATGCGTTTGATGACACCGAAATGGCACGAAGTATGGCGGCCGGGTGCGAGTATCGTGCGGCCGGTTCCGAAAACGACATTGCATCGAGGTAGTGATGACTGAACGGCTAGACGGGGTGGTCGATGTCTACACCGATGGCGCGTGCAAAGGCAATCCCGGTCCCGGCGGGTGGGGGGCCTTGCTGCGCTTTGGCGATCACGAGAAGGAATTGTTCGGCGGTGAGCCCAATACGACCAACAACCGGATGGAACTAACCGCGGTGATCGAAGCCTTGCGCGTACTCAAGCGAACCTGCAAAGTGCGGGTGCACACCGATTCGCAATATGTCCAGAAAGGCATCTCCGAGTGGCTGGCGAATTGGCGGCGGCGCGGCTGGCGCACCAGCGACGGCAAACCGGTGAAGAATCAGGATCTGTGGCAGGCCTTGGATGAGTTGGCCGGCGGGCACGCAATCGAATGGCGCTGGGTGAAGGGGCATGCCGGGCACCCGGAAAACGAACGAGCCGATGCCTTGGCAAATATAGGTGCCGGCCAAGTATCGGGGGTAAACCGATGAGCACAGGGGCTTGTGTGAGTTTCGGCGAGGCCCATATGCGCGAAGCGCATGTGAAGCCCACGATTGCGGGCGGCCGGAGCCCAAACGAGCGAGTCGATTCCCTGGCCAACCGAGGCGTGGCGAAAGGAATAGGGGTGGCGTAATGCGAAAAGTGGTATTGGATACCGAAACCACGGGCCTCGACCCCGCCCAGGGGCACCGCATCATCGAGATCGGCGCCTTGGAGATCGTGAACCGGCAAGTGACCGGGCGGAGTTTCCATGTTTATCTCAATCCGGATCGAGAGATCGATGCGGGTGCGATTGCCGTGCACGGTTTGACCAATGAGTTTCTCGCCGACAAGCCGCGCTTTCCCGATGTCGTCGACGATCTCCTCGCTTTCGTCGAGGCGGCCGAGCTGGTAATCCACAATGCGCCATTCGATATGGGCTTCTTGAACGCCGAGTTGCGGATGCTTAGCCGGCCGAAGTTGGAGTCGCAGTGTGTCGGGGTGCAAGACACCTTGAAAATGGCCAAGGATTTGCACCCGGGCCAGAAAAATAACCTCGATGCCTTATGTCGGCGTTATGAGGTAGACAATTCGGGCCGTACATATCATGGCGCTCTGCTCGATGCCCAATTGCTGGCCGAGGTTTATTTGGCGATGACGCGCGGCCAGGAATCGCTGGGCATCGAGACCATCAGTCACAATGCCGGTTCGAGCCGTAAGCTCAAAGCAGGCCTGGCATTGCGGGTGTTGACCCCGAGCGAGGAAGAGCTCGGGGCGCATGCCGACTACCTGGCCGCGCTGTCCAAGGAGTCGGGTGGGGCGCTTAATTGGTAGCGAGGACCTTGTAACCGGCCGACTCGATCGCTTCGCGCAGCGTCTCGGGCTTGCACTGCTCGTCGTGACTGACTTGCACTTGGCCGCTGGCCAGGTCGACCTCGGTGGATTGAACGCCTGCCAAGTCGGATAGCACGCGTTTGACGCTGTTGACGCAACCCATGCAGCTCATGCCGCCAACTTGAAGTGTCGTCGTTTGCATAGTCATGCCTTGTCTATGGTTCGGGTGTAGGCAAGAGAGCCATCGGATAAGCCGTCCGGTCCGTAAGTGCTGTTCTGACGCGAGGCCGTCTGCAAGACTTCGATGGCCTTGTTGGTTTGCAGCAATTGCAGGCGGATCAAGGCGCCGTTTTGTTCATTCAATTCTTTCGCATTTTGACTCAAACGGCTGGCTACACGCCAAGCGTCGATCGTTGCCCGGTCGCCTTGCTCGACCAGCCGTCCTTCCAATGCGGTGCGGGAGGCGCCGGGCAGGCCAACGGCCTGGCATAGCTCATCCCATTGTTTGGCCAGGGTGGCGGTCATGCGGTTTTTTTCGTCGAGGATATGGGCCAGCGCATCGGGGTCTTTTTGGGCAAGGCATTCGCTTTCGCGCCGCAATAAGGAAACGAAAGCGGCCAAGTTTGCCGCAATCGTCTCGATTCGGGTCAGGGTCGACGTCATTTTTTTGCTTGGCGCCGCAGATCCTCGACGATATCGCCGACCAGTCGCTCGGCAATCACATCCTCGTTGATGCCATAACGGCCTTCGGCGATGGCTTGGCGCATCGCCTCGACCTTGGGCATGTCCACGCCATCGAAGCCGGATAGATAGGCTTCGAGTTCTTGCAGGCGTGAGGAAATGCCGGTCAATTCGACATTGCTGTCACTGCTTGCGGCACTGCCGGTCTTCGACGCCGTTCCTTTGCGGCGGTTTTTCGCGGTATCGAGCCGTTGGCTGTTTGCGGTGGGGATAAGGCCGTCGATTTTCATAGGGAACCGCCCGTTTGGCCGGCTAAAGATGGCTTAATGTACACCAATATCGGCATAGAGCCTATCCAATTTAGAACTGGATTTGCAGCGTGCCGTCATCCATCGCGACACCTTGAAGGATTCGGCCATTGTTCGCCTTGCAGCGCACGAGGTCGCCGGCCACCGCATTCGAGATCGCCGTGCATTCCTGGCTGACCGTATAGGTGGGTGTCTGCACCATGATGCGAACTTTTTGTCCGGCCCGGATCGCCAGCGGTTTTGTCAGCATATTGGGCGTCAGCGCTTGTCCGGCTAGGATCGGCTGTTTGCTTAGCAGACCGACGGCTTGCTGCGGATTGCGCAGGTAGTTGCCTGGGTCGGCGCTAAGATCGATCTCTCTGAGCTCGACGTCCCGAGGCTTGACCGCCTCGCGTGCGGCCAATGCTCTAGCGGCAACCAAGACCGGTCCGCGGAGCTCGATTTGATAGCCCAGATGCAGTGCCCAAGGCTGTGGGGCCTCACAGCGGACGCCAAGCGAACCCATGCCATACAGATGGGTGCCGGGGGCCAGGCTGAATTCCAAGTGGCTGCAGCGATAAAGGCGCAGGCGCGGGTCGGGCGGGCGAATGTCGATCTGTGCTTGAAATTCGGGGTAGCTGCGGCTGGCCTCCGACTTCAGGTGTTCCGCTGCCATTTGGGTCATCTGTTCCAGCGATTGTATCGGCATCGCCTCTTGAGCCAGGCTGGAATTGCCTAGAAGGAATAAAAGGCAGAGCATGAGTCTGCTTAGATAAAACGTCATGGCGATCTTGTTGGAGTGTGACTAAAATTTCAGCTTTAGCAAAACACCTCTAGGATACGGCGATCTCGATGGATCATCCAAGTCAACCGACCAACATAGCGCGCGATGCGCTCAAGTGGCTGACGCAGCGCAAGTTGCCGCCTACGCCGGATAACTACCGGCGCGCCTATGCCGCGGTCTCGGGCGAAGAGGAAAAGGCGGCGCCTTGGCCGGAGGCGATTCGTACCCTGCTTGGTCAATGGGATACCCGCCATGTGGGCCTGCCGCAGGCCAAGAAACGGGAAATGGTCGAGCGGGTATTGATCAACTTCGGCAATCAGCCGAGCGAATTGCACGAGAAAATCACTGCCTTGGCGCGTTCTTGGGCCGAAACGCCGACCTCCAGGAAGGTGATGGAAGGCGAAGAGGAATTGCCGGAACAGGAAGGCGAGGTGCAGGCAGCGAGTGCCGTGGCCGTGCCCACTGTCGGTTCCGAGGCGATGCCGAGCGAGCTTACGCAAGCCATGGTCGACAGCATCGGGGTCTTTGCTGCCGGCTGCGAGGCCTTGTGGCCGGACTTGGCCAAACGCGCGCAGATCCTGGCTCAAGAAGTCGAATCGACGCAGTTGTCGCAAGCCGGCCAGCAGATTGGCGAGCTCGGGCGCTTGTGGCGCGAGTTCATCATCCGCGCCGAAGATAATGTGGAACTGCTCGATGGTCTGCGGCG